>CAZGVR010000133.1:1962-7529 GCA_964528945.1 uncultured Myxococcales bacterium | reverse complement strand
CCGGCCGTCGCGTCGAATGAGATCGCTCCCGCGGAGGCCATGAACGTCCCGGCGGAGTCGTTCCAGTTCCCGTCGACGGTGTGCGTGAACGCGCCCGGCAGCAGGGAGGCACCGGCGCCGATGGTGACGTGGGAGAGGTCCATCGTGCCGCCGGGCCCGAACGCGCCCGAGGCGACGAAGAGCTCGCGTCCCGCGCCGGCGACGAGCGAGGTCCCGCCGCCATCGGTGAACGGGATGTCCGCATCGCCGTTGTGGGCCGTGTCGAGATTGGCATTGGTGAGCGCGGCGCCCCCGTGGCTGCCAAGCTTGACCTCGCTCGTCGTCAGATTGAGCCCCGTCATGCTGCTGCCGGTCGTGATCGTGACCGCCTACCCTGACGGCGATCTCATGCAGGAGGCGATGCGTCACGGGCCGGTCATGCTGCTCGCGAAGCCGGTCGACCCGGCGATGCTCGAGCGGACCGTGCGATCGGCGCTCGGGGACAGGCTGCCGTGCCGCGCCGGCGCCGGCACCGGCGCCGGGCATGGCTGAACCGGGCCTCGTCGAAGCGCCCGTCAGACCGGGCGGTTCGAGAACAACTCCTCCAGGCCGAGCCTGCACACGGCGGAGATCGTGTGCGCGGAGGGTGGGTTCGGCCGCCCGGTCGCGCGCGCGATCACTGCCGCCTTCTCCATCAGCGATGGGTCGAGAAAGAGATCGACCCGCAACCGGTGGAAACGGGACCTCGTCCTTGCAGGCAGCCGCGCGAGGACCTGTCCGGCCGGACCCGCGAGCGAGGCGAGCGAATCGCCGAAGATACCAAGGGTGTCGTGCACGTAGAGCACGTCCTTCGCCTTCTTTGCTGCCCGTGACCGCCTGTCGATCGTGAGCACCTTCTGGGCGAGGTAGCTCACGGGGTTCGCGACCCGAAGGCCGAGACGACGCCTGCCGACCCGGAAACCGTCCCGCTCCGTGAGGATCAGGCTCCATGGCTCGACGAACAGGAGGTCGACGAAGCGCAGACGGGGAGCAGTGACGCCGGCGATCTCCAGGATGGCATCGTCCCCGCGTCCGCTTCCCCGGCCGCGTCCGAGCCCGCGACCGCTCCCACGGAGCGGCGCGATGAACTCGACGTAGAGGCCGCGCTCGCGCCCGCCGACGTAGTACCGGCACGATGGCCTGCGCCCGCTGCCGGCCAGGATCCTCAGGAAACCGGCTGCCTGGAGAAGGCCTGCGATCGTGTCAGGGAGCGCTGGCAGGCGGTCCGGGGTCGCCACGTCGGCGTCCTCGCTCATCAGGGGCTGGAAAGGCCGAGGCGTGGCCAGCGGGTGGAAGGTGAAGAGCCGGTGCGCCCACGCGCCCGCGATCACGAGGTGATCCACGTACGGTTGGAGCGCCTCGGCGATCCTGACGAAGCCGTCCTGGTCCGGAAGCTCAGCCACGGTCCGGCTCCCGATCTGCGTCCTTGCCAAGGATGCCCGAGAGCAGGTGATCCGACATCTCCTGGCCGCGCGCGGGGTGGTCGGACACGTCGAGCCAGCACTCGATGGGATCAGAGACCGGGATCCCGTCCCTCACCAGCGCACCACGGAACGCGGTCTCGGGGAAGCCGGGGGTGCGCACGAAGACGTCGGCGCTCTCTCCGGGCTCGGCCGGCCCGAGACGAAGCCCGTCCAGGAGGCTGGTGGACGGATCCTCGACGAGGAGGTGGGGAGAGACGCCGCTCACGAACCGGAAACCCATGCGATCGCAGGCCGCGAACAGGCCGAGGCACGCGCGCCTTCCAGGGGACTGCTCGTGCCTGCGCAGCAGGTCGGCGAGACGCGCGCCGGTGTCGCGTGGCGCTAGCAGCCAGCGGGCCCGGATCTCCGGCGGTCGTCGCCCTCGTGCCGACCGCCACATGGCGAGGAGATCGTCGATCCTGATGAGCGAGATGGGCCGCCTGCCGCCCAGGAAGCCTTCCGCGTTCAGAGCGGCCACGAGCCGGGCCGCCGTGGCAGTGGAGACACCCGCGAGCGACGACAGGTGGGCCGCGCTCGATGCCGGCCGGTCGATCGTCGCCCCATCCACCGGTGACCGTGACCTCATGTCCGGTGGAAGCCGGTGGCAGAGGAGAACCTTCAGCATCCACTGCCCGAGGTCCGAGAAGACGTCCGGCCTGCGGACAGCCCGCGCCGGGTCCCGCGCCGGCCTGCAGCCGTCACGTTCCAGGTCCGCGAGTTCCGGAGGGGAGAACCTGGCGAGCCCTGTCCCGTCCAGGACGCCCCAGGCCGTGCCCTCGCCGAACCTGGAGGCGAAGTCGCGGAGAGCATCGAGCAGGGCGACGGAGATCGATGGGGCGAACACGACCGCGAGCGGGCGGGTGGAGGCGCCCGACGATCCGGCGCCGGCGCGTGCCACGAGCATGGCCGAGGCCATCATGTCCTCGAGCACCGGGCGCCTGGAATCCGCTGCGGCCTTCAGGCGGATCGCGTACCGGAGGCCTGGCCTCCTCGACGCCAGCAGGTCGAAGCACGCACCGCCCGCCGGGCGCTCCACGCGCCACCCGGTCCCCACGAGGAGATCCGAGAGTCGCTCGATGGCCGTTTCATAGGCGCGCATGGCGTGGCCCCGGGGATCGGGATCCCGTTGCGGTATCTAACATGGGCATGACAATTATCATGTACATGAATACTACTATGAACATGACATGTCAAGCCTCGACCCTCAGTCCGGCGGGATGCAGCCGAGCAGGACGAAGCCCACGTCGGTCACGCCGTCGTGGGAGATTGCGTAGGACGCGGCGTAGCCGCCGCCGCCGTTCACGTTGACCATGGAGATCGTCGAGGCGTCGCCGTCGAACGTGACCTGGAGCGGCTCGCCGATCCGGGCGCCGCCCGCGTCGAAGCGCGCGAACACGAGCACGCGCGGCGCGACGTCCTCGTTGCCAGTCGGGGTGGCCGCGAGCACGCCGCACTCGCTCGGGGCGGAGGGGCCGTTCGCGAGGTCGGCGTCCCGGAGCGCGCCGCGCCGCACCGAGCCGGCCACGACGGGATCGACCAGGACTGCGCCTGACGGATCGAGGAAGGCCAGGTGCTGCTCGAGGACGACCGCGTCGGGCCGCGGCTGGGTGGCAAAGATCACGGCGTAGCCGGAGCCGAACTGCGCGATCGCGGACGGCGGCCTGACCTGGATGTCATCGAACAGGACGACCGGGTCCGCGACCGGGATGCCCGCGGACGAGATCTGCTGGAACTCGAGGTGCGAGCGTCCTACCTCCGGCTCTTCCACGTGCCAGAGAACGCGATAGACGTCGCTCGAGGGGATGATCGACGGCAGCCAGTGCATCCATTCGACGGACGACTCGTGGAGAGTCATCGTCCAGTAGACGAGGAAATCGTCCCTGAGATCGGCCGCAAGGACCCGACGCGTGTCCTCTGACACCCAGACCAGGCCGTAGTCTCGCGATGAAGCGACACCCTCGCTGATGAACGGCTGGCCGGATCCGCGGTCCGTGATGCCGATGCCGGGGTCCACGAGCAACCAGCCGTCCTCGTCGGCCTCGCTCACGATCAGGCCGCCCGACGGATCCTGGATCATGGCCATGCCGAAGTTGTGCTGCGGGCCGTGCCAGACCGCGTGGATGTCCGATATCGGGAAGGTGTCGGGCATGACGGAGTGGGACTCGCCGTCCACCGAGGCATCGGGCGCGACCGGCGTGAACCACGCGACCCACGGCGCTCCGGGAACGTCGGCGCGGCGGCCCGACCAGAACACGCCGTACCTCTCGCCTGTGAACGCGAGGCTCGTGCGGCTCACCTCGGTGAACGATACGCCGGTCGACACGATGGTGGGGCCGGCGAGGATCCCGAACCCCGGGGACAGGCATTCGTCGGCCCACGTGCAGTCCGTCCGGCAGACGAGCAAGCCCGGGCACTCGTCCTGCCCCGTGCAGACGGAGGTGTCGCCGTCGCACTCCTCGCCCGGATCCACGACGAGGTTCCCGCACAGGGCAGGCGCATCAGGGCCGGGATCGACGTCGGCATCCGAGGTCCTGGCCCAGGAGCGGTAGCACGCGGACGCGGCCAGCGCGGCCGCGATCACGACGATCGAGACGATGGGCGGTCGCGCGGGCATGGCGATGACAGATTACTCCATGTCCCGGCCCGGGGCGAGCCGGGGGCGAGCCGCCGGGTTGACGCGGGTCGGTCGATGACGTATGAAACAAATCGTAAGTGTACGTCAGCAGGAGCGTGCCGGGTTGCAGACCAAGCTGACCCTCAGGATCGACGACCGGCTGGTCGTGCGGGCCAAGCGCCACGCCCGCACCAGGGGCAAGTCCGTCTCGAGGATGGTCTCCGATTTCTTCTCGCTCCTCGGGGAGGACGGGGAAGGAGAGGAGCCCCTCCTACCGCCGGTCGTGCGGGCACTGAAGGGATCGCTCCGCGGCAAGGACGTGGACGAGTCCGACCACCTCAGGCACCTCCTGGAGAAGCACAGGTGAAGCTCGTCCGGGACACGAACGTCGTCCTGGACGTCCTCCTCGACCGGGCGCCGCACTCCGCCGCGTCGAGCATCGTTCTCGCCCTGGCGGAGAAGGGAAGGATCGAGGGGCTCGTCTGCGCGACATCAGTGACGACCCTGCACTACATCGTATCGAAGGCCTCGGGAGCGCGGAGAGCCCGCGATCACGTGCGCAGGCTACTTGCGATCATCGACGTTGCCCCCGTCAACAGGTCCGTCCTCCACTCGGCGCTCGCGCTGGGATTCCCGGATTTCGAGGACGCGGTGGTCCACGAGGCCGCGCGACAGGCGGGCGCCCAGGGGATAGTGACCAGGGATCGGACCGGGTTCTCCCGCGCTAGCCTCCCGGTACATTCCCCGGAGGAGATCCTCGCCGCCCTGAGGACGGCCTGACATGCTGATCTGCGTCACAGGCGCGTCCGGCCACGTGGGCGGCAACCTCATAAGGAGGCTCGCGGCCGAGGGGCACGACGTGCGGGCCACGGTCTACAGGGACCGGCGCGCGATAGAGGGCACTGGCGCGAGCGAGGTCAGGGCCGACGTCCTCGACCCGGCGTCGCTGTCCGAGGCGTTCTCCGGCGCGGAGGTCGTGTTCCACTGAGCGGCCAGGATCGCGCTCTCGCGCTTCGAGGAGCGGGAGCTCGACGTGGTGAACCGGACCGGCACGCGAAACGTGGTCGAGGCTTGCATGAAGGCCGGCGTGCGCAGGCTCGTGCACTTCAGCACGGTGCACGTGTTCGACGGCGAGCCCAGGAGCGAGCCCATCTGCGAGACCAGGCCGCTCATCGGGGAGAGCGGCGGGCTCGCGTACGACATTTCCAAGGCAAGGGGGGACCGGGAGGTCCAGGCCGGGATCGATCGGGGGCTGGACGCGGTGATCCTGCATCCGTCCGGGGTCATCGGGCCGCTCGACTACAAGCCGTCCAACATGGGCGCGCTCCTGATCTCGCTGCACAGGCGGAGCCTGCCGGCGCTCGTCGAGGGCTGCTACGACTTCGTGGACGTGAGGGACGTGGTGTCGAGCGCGATCGCTGCCATGGACCGAGGCGGCCGCGGAGAGCGGTACCTCTTGTCCGGGCACTGCA
>CAZGVR010000133.1:0-1952 GCA_964528945.1 uncultured Myxococcales bacterium | reverse complement strand
ACTGCATCACGGTGAGGGAGCTCGCGGACCTCTGCCACTCGGTCACCGGGCGGAGGCCGCCGCGGGTCACGCTCTCCATGCCGGTCGCGCGGCTCGGGGTCCCGTTCGTGGAGGCGTTCGCCAGGTTGACGGGCAGGAGGCCTCTTTACACGGCCGCGGCGCTCGAGACGCTGCAGGCGAACAGCAACTTCGCGAGGGACAAGGCGCGCAGGGAGCTCGGGCACGAGCCCAGGCCAACGAGGGCCACGATCGAGGACGCCTACGGGTGGTTCAGGGAGGCCGGGTACGTGTCCTGAGACCTGCCACGCGAGCGACCGGCCCACGCGAGCGACCGGTTCTGGCGAGAGACGGGCCGGCGCTTCCTCGAAGTGGACCGCGTGTCAGTCCTTCACGCGGACGGGCGTCAGCGGGCGGACCAGGGCAGAGGCGATCCCCGTCAGGAAGAAGCCCGGGATGGTCATGACGACGGCGAGCGCCGAGGTGTTGAAGCAGATGGCCACGCCGCGCGCGATCATGGCGGCCCTCATGGCAGGCTCCACGTTCGCCACGGCCCCGAGCGCCACGTGCAGCCCGACAAGGGACGCGAGCAGGCCGAGGAGCAGGATGCCGGCGAGGCCGCCCCAGAGGTAGGGGGTGAGTGGCAACCACGGGAATGGGAAGGGGGTCCAGGTAGGGGGTGGGGTCGACCTTCTTCACGAGCCCGACCTGCGCGACGACCGGCACGGCGTGGAGGACGCTGCACACCAGGATGACCCACATCCACGGGCCGCCCTCTGCGAATGTCCTTGGGAGGTCGAGCATGTCAGGCCCCCTTCCCTGCCGCATGCCTCGCACTGCGCGGCGCCAGGTTGCGTGCGAGCGTTGCGGCGATCCCGGAGAAGAACACCCCGGGCACGGCCAGGATCACTGCGAGGATGAGCGGGAGCAGCGCGATGGATACACCCATGGCGATCATGGCGCCCCTCTCGTCCGGGGCGGCGAAGGCCAGCGCAGCGAACATCCGTACGCCCCCGATCACGGTCCCCAGCAGCCCGACGAGGAGGATCCCGGCGATCCCTCCCCAGAGGTAGCCGGAGAAGTCCACCTTCCTGCACAGCCCGAGCTGGGCGAGCACGGGAATGGCGTGGAGAACCCCGAAGAGCAGGACCACCCAGGAGAAGATGCCGCCCTCGGTGAAGATGTCAGCGAACAGGTCCACCATGCACCTCCCTTCGGGTCGCGACCCGCGGTCGCGACGAGTGGAACCATGATATACCGGCCCAGGGCGAGATCAACCTGCGGCCGTCCGTCCTGGTGCAGCAGATCGCTCACCCAGTGCGCGGACTGGTTGACACCGGGACCGGCAGGTGGTTCCATCGACCCGGAAAAGGAGGAACCAATGATCGAGGCATACCTTCTCATCAACTGCGAGTCGGGCAAGGCGGGCACGGCCATCAAGAAGATGAGGGCGCTCCGGGGCGTCAAGAACGCGAGGGTGGTCACGGGCCTGCACGACATCATAGCGCTCGTCGAGAGCAAGGATCTGAAGTCGCTGGGCGCGTCTGTGGTGAACAGCATCCAGAAGCTGCCGGGCATCAGCCGCACCATCACCATGGTGGCTGTGGACCTGTAGCACCCTCGATTATTGCGTTCTGCCCAGGAACTCGGGGGTGCAACTCGGCGGAGTTCCAGGCATCAGGGTCCCCCGCCCCGGGGGATGTACGACTTGATTCGGCACTGGTGGCATGAATTTCCAGGATTCCGTCGGTGCGAACGGGGCCTCGGGTGAAGACAACAGGCTCGCTTGGTGGTATGTTCACGTTCCGTTCCCCCGGGATCCGGGATTTGGAGAAAGGAAGTCCAGATGGGCGCTCCTCCTAACCAGCCGCCGGGCGGCAAGCCAGTCCGCTTCGATCCCATGACCGGCCAGGCCGTGTACGACCCGGGGCCGAGGCAGCCGCTGCCGCAGCCGG
>CAZGVR010000132.1:0-9207 GCA_964528945.1 uncultured Myxococcales bacterium | reverse complement strand
CTCGCGCGCGTGGTTGGCGAAGTCGAGCAGGACTACCTGCTGCCATGTTCCCGGCCCCGGCTCGCCCTCGTGCACAGGGATGGACACCGATGGGCCGAGGAGCGCGGCGCGGACGTGGGCGTGACCGTTGCCGTCTCCCCAGGCCGCGTCGTGGGCGTACCGATCGCCCGACGGTGCGATCCTCTCGACGAGCCGCCGCAGGTCGTCGAGGACGCCCTTCTCGTACTCGATGGTCGTCACGGCCGCCGTGGATCCCGGGGTGAACACCACGGCGAGGCCCTCCCGGACGCCGGACTCGTGCACCGTCGATCGAACGTCCGCGGTCAGGTCGTGGATGTCCGTCCCGGGCGTCCCGCGCCGCGTGAGTTCCCTGTACACATTCATTCCGGTTGCTTATAGCATCCCTCCGGATGACGGTCGAGCCGGGAGGACTCGGGTTCGGTGGCGCTGCACGGTTCGGGCTCTGGCTCCTGGGGCCGGCGTACGCCATCCTGTTCACCTTCTGGGAAGCGCTGATGGGATACCTGCCCATGGTCTGGCGCTGGACCCCGGGACGGGTCTTCGGCGAGGAGGTGCTCGCGGCCCTGGGCGCGCACCTCGTCTACTTCGGCCTCCTCACCTTGCCCGGGCCGTTCCTTCCCGTCAAGTGGCGCGAGCCGGTGGTCGTGACCGGGATCCTCCTGGCGGGCGCGCTCGTCGTGGTAGTGCTGGGAACGCAGGCCGTGGCCGTGATAATCGCCATGCACGTGGCCTCGGCCGTGCTCGCCGCGGCCCTCCTCCATGCCTGCGCCCAGCTCTGGCGCTCGGGCGGCAAGGTCCGGAAGTGGGGCGTCGTGACCGCGTGCATAGCCCTGTCCCTCGTGCCTTTCGGGCTCATGGCCTTCGGCAGCCGCTCCCCGATGGCGGCATCGCGTCCCGCGATGCTCCCGGCCGCCGGAGCCTCGACGCCTCCCAGCCTCATCATGGTCGTCTACGACACGGTGAACCGGGACGGTCTGTCTGCGTACGGGTACGAGCGAGAGACGAGCCCGGTCTTCGACCGGGTGGCTGCATCGGGCGTCCGCTTCGACACCGCATACACGACCGGCCCGTGGACCGTGCCGAGCCACGCCTCGGTGTTCACGGGGCGCTTCCCCAGGCTGCACGGCGCACACCACGAGCATCCATCGCTCCGCGATTCGGAGGTCACCCTGGCCGAGATCCTCGAGGATGCCGGATACCAGACGGCCGCCTTCTCGTCGAATCCCTGGATCTCGCGGACGACCGGATTCGGACAGGGCTTCGAGAGGTACGACGAGGCATGGCGGGCATACATGCGCAATGAGGTCTGGATCCTCCAGAGGTTCATGGCCACGTACCTGTTCCCCCACCGTGACAAGGGCGGACGGCGGATCTCGAGGAGCATCGAAACCTGGATCCAGGGCCTCGACCGGTCCCGCCCGTTCTTCCTCTTCGTGAACCTCATGGAATCCCACGTCCCGTACCACATGCTCCCGGACCGGGAGCGCCGTCGCTACCTCGAGGGCCAGGACCGCGAGATGTCGCGGTCGGCGCTCGCGAAGGTGGGCGGGGACGCGGTGAACGTCCAGCTCTTCGGCGGCAAGGCGGAGCTGATGGACCACGGCGCATCCGTTGCAAGGTCCATGCACGACGGTGGCGTCCACTACACTGACGAGATGGCAGGCCGGATCCTGGACGCCATGCGAACCGCAGGCCTTTCACAGGACGCCATCACAATGCTCCTAACCGATCACGGAGAGCTTTTCGGCCAGCACGGGAAGTACGGCCACGAGGAGACCCTGCTCGAGCCGCTGATAAGGATCGGCATGGCCTTCTCCTGGCCCGGGCGTACGAAGCCCGGTACGGTCATCGACGGGACGGTTTCGACCGTGGACATCCTCCCGACGCTGCTCGACTGGCTCGGCATCGAAGGCCCTGGAGCGGACGATCCGCCGATCCAGGGGACGAGCCTGCTCCCGCTGCTCGGGGTCGGGGACCGGCGGCCGACTCCGATCGTCGCCGAGAACTACGTTCCCCTCCACCTCGAGGTCTCATGGTTCCTGAACCACCCCTTCGAGCCGCCCGTCCACCTGGACCAGCGCTCGCAGGCGATCGTGCTTGGACGCTTCAAGTACGTCCGGATCACGCCGACCGGAGCCGGGCACGTCGCCGAGCATCTGTTCGACCTACAGGCCGACCCTGGCGAGGAGTTCGACGAGTCCTCGAGCCAGCCGGGGCAGGCGTCCATCATGGCCGCCGCCCTCGATGCCTGGCTGGGCGAGATGGACTCGCTCGGCGCAGCCGCTCCCGGGCCTGCCCCGGCGATCGACCCCGAGACCGTCAGGCACCTCGAGCAGCTGGGCTACGCCGGCACGGTCACTCCATGAGGGCTGGCGATGCAGCTCGCGGCATCGCGCGGGCCTACGTGCGATGGTCCATGTCCCACCACCGGACGGCCCTCGCGATCCTGGCCGGCGTGACGGTGATCGCCCTGCTGCCTATCCGTGGGATCAGCCTGGACCCCGACCTCGGCTCGCTCCTGCCCTCCGAGACCCCGTCGGTGATGCTGATGGAGGAGACCGATCGCCGCATAGGCGGCTCCGACCTGTTCGGCGTGATCGTCAAGGGGAAGGACCCGCGCGCGAACGCACGCGCGGCCGACTTCATCGCCGGGCGGGTGGAACACTGGCCCGAGACCCTGTGGGTCATCAGCAAGCGGGACCTGGATCCGCTCCGCAGGCGCTTCCTCGCCCTGGTGCCGCCCGACGGGATAGCCTCGCTCGCCCGGGTCATCGAGGAGAGGATAGACTACGAGGCTGCCAGCAGATCCGGGGCGCTGCTCGACGACGGCCCGCCCCCCGACCTGGCAGCCGAGGCCGAGCGGATCCTCAGGATGGCCTCCCCGCCCGGGTTCCCGATGGAGAGCGAGCCTCCGGCAGGGATCGAGGAGCTCCGCGATCGCCTGATGAGCCGGGACGGCAGGGTCGCCGCAGTGCTCGCGCGCATGGACGTCTCGGCCATGGACATGGGCTTCGCGCGCTCCTCCAGGGCGCGGATGGCTGCGATCGTGGCGGACCTGCCCGATGATCTGCGCGGCCGGGTCACGGCCGCGGTCAAGGCCGCCTATGACGCCACGAGGGAGTACGACATCGTCGCCCGCGACGCCACGATCGCGACGATCATCTCGCTGGTGGCGATGATCGTGCTCGTGCTCGCCTACTTCGGGACCGCGGGGGCCGTGCCCACGATAATGGTGCCGCTGGCAACGGGGATCGCCTGGACCCTCGGATTCATCGCGATCTTCTATCCGAAGCTCAACACGATCACGGCCTTCATCTTCGGGATCCTCTTGGGCATGGGCATCGACTGCTCCATCCACCTCGCGATGCGCTTCAGGATCGAGCGGCGCGCGGTCCAGGGTCCGATCGAGGCGATGATCGCGGCGATGGAGGGAATCGCCCCGGGGCTGGTGGGCTCGGTCCTCACGACCGTGGTCGCGCTGCTCGCGCTGCGCCTCGGCCACTTCAGGGGGTTCGTGGAGTTCGGCACCATGGCCGCGGTCGGGATGGTCCTCTGCCTAGCGGCATCGCTCCTCGTGATCCCCCCGCTCACAATGGCCCTCGGCGTCGATCCGGCCCCTGCCGGCGGTAGCCAGGGGAGCGGTCCCCGTCGCCGCTCGGGCGCCGCGGGACCAGGCGCTCCGGGGCCCGGCCTGGCCTGGGCAGGCCTGGCGCTCGCGGCGATCTTCACCGCGGCCGCAGGGCACCGCGGCTCGTCCATCGAGTTCGAGAGGGACTTCAGGAACCTGAGGGCGCAGGGGTCCGGGGACGTTGCCGACCTCGAATCGGCCATCGGCGTGGGACGGGCCAACGCGGTCATCCTGATGGGCAGGTCCGAGGAGCAGATGCGCTGGGTACATGGATGGCTCGCGGGCACCATGGGGGCCCGCGCGTCCTCGGGCAGGGAGCCTCTCGTGACCGGATTCGTCACGATCGCCAGCGTCCTGCCCACGGTCGCCGAGCAGGAGGAGCGGCTGGTCGAGATCCGCAAGCTGAGGAAGACGATCTCCCTGCGGGCACTGGACAAGGTGCACGGTCCGGAGCGGGTCTGGATAGACAGGCTGCGCGAGGCCGCCGCCATGGACGCGCCCATGGGGTTTCAGGACCTTCCGCCCTGGATCGCCGACATGTTCAGGGAGAAGGACGGCCGGACCGGGGCCATCGCCTACGTGTATCCGGCCGTGGAGCGATGGGACCTTGGCGCGATGGCCAGGCTCCGCGCGGTCTACGGTCGCGTGGACACGCCCTGGGGCCCGGTGAGAGGGACGACCTTCGTGATGCTCGACGTGGTCGAGACCGTCATGCGGGACTCGGGCATGCTCGCGACCGTCTCCATCGCGTGCATCATGCTCGTGCTGCTCCTGCACCTCAAGCGAGTTGGGACGTCGGTCCTGTGCATTGCCTCCCTGCTCGCGGGAATCGTCTGGACCATCGCCTTCCTGCAGATCACCGGCGGCAAGCTCGGGGTCTACAACATGCTCGTCATCCCCACGCTGCTGGGGACTGGCATCGACGGGTCGATCCACCTCCTCCACCGGTGGGACCAGATCGGCGGTAGTGGATGGAGCCGCGTGCGCGAGGCGCTGGCATCCACCGGCGTGGCCATGAGCGCCTCGTCGGTGACCACGGCTGCGGGGTTCAGCGGCCTGACCTTCTCGCAGCACCCCGGGCTGAGGTCCATAGGCTGGTTCGCGGTCCCCGGAGTGCTCCTCACCATGGTGGCCGTCATGACGATCATGGGGCTCGCCCTCGCGACGAGGGACGGGGCGGCCGGCAGGATCGCCGCACGTGACTGAGAGGGGCCGTGCACTGCCCGTTGCAGCTTCTCCCGTGGTCCACGGGCCTGCTTTGGGAGTAATATCCGGTCCAGGAGACCGGAGATGAAAGACACCTGCGAAGTGCCGGCGGCAAACCCGCCGGACGCCGAGATCCGCACGATCCTCGAGGACTCGAGGATCGTGGCCGTGGTCGGCCTGAGTCCCAACCCGGAGCGCGACTCGAACAGGGTCGCGCGGTATCTCATGGCGAACGGCTACACCGTGGTCCCGGTCAACCCTGCCGTGGACGAGATACTGGGGCAGAAGTGCTTCCCGGACCTCCCGTCGGTTCCTGGAGCCGTGGACGTGGTGGACGTCTTCAGGTCCGCGGAGTTCATCCCGGCCATCGTGGACCAGGCCATCGCAGGCAAGGCGAAGGTCGTGTGGATGCAGCTCGGCCTGGCCCACGAGGAATCTGCCGCCAAGGCCCGCGCGGCCGGCCTGCGCGTGGTCTCGTCCAGGTGCATGAAGGTCGAGCACTCCAGGCTCATCGGCGACAGGAGTTGAACCGGGCCTCGCCCTCGTCGAGCCATCCCAGAAGCCAATCCGGCAGCGCGGCAGGGTGTGGACCGGCGAGCTACTGCTGGATGTACCCCAGCGCCTTGAGCTGCTTCTCCAGCTCCGGATCCATCTGGACGTCCTCCTTCTCGATGGCCAGGCGGGAGCTGGCCTCCATGCGGCTGGACTTCCAGTCAGCCTTGGACGAGGCGCCCTTGAACTGGCCCAGCAGGCCACGCAAGTACGTGACCGTTATCGGGCGCTCCTCGTCGAGATCCGTCCTGCTGCCCGGGTCGGACTCGACGTCGTAGAGGAAGGTGTAGATCGGCCCGTTCATCATGAGCTTCCAGCGGCCGCTCCAGACGGCCAGGCGGTCCTCCTGATGCGTGGAGAAGCCGGCGTGGGGGCCCGGCTCCTGCCTGCCCGAGGCCCGCGGGATCGCGGAGCGTCCATCGAGGTATGACGGCGCCTTCATCTTCATGGCATCGAAGATCGTCGGCACCAGCATGGCGTGGTCCTTGTTGTCCGCGACCCTGACGCCGGCCGGGAGCACGCCCTTCCACATGAGGATGAACGGCACGTGGATGAGTTCCTGGTGGAGCTGGTGGCCGTGCCCGACGCTGCCGTGTTCCCAGAACTCCTCTCCGTGGTCGGATACGACGACGATGAGCGTGTCCTCGAGCAGGCCCAGGTCCGAGAGCTTCTGGAGGAACCCGCCGAACCACTTGTCGTGGTAGCTGATCTCCCCGTCGTACAGGGCCTCGATGTACTGCTTGTCCCGATCCATGGGGACCAGCTTGTCCTTCTTGAGGTCCTCGATCTGGAGATGCGTCATGCGAGGCTGGATCGGCCCGCTGTACGGCTCGCTGTCGTACATCTGGAGGAACTCCGTCGGCGGCGCGTAGGGGACGTGCGGATCGATCGTGTGTACGTACGCGAAGAACCGCTTGTCCTTGTTGGCCTCGATCCAGGTGGCGGCATCGCCGAAGACGCGCTCCGCGTTGGTCGGCTTGCTCTCGCGGATGTAGTTCGTGTACGCGTCCCACCCGCGCTTGAACCCGAACTTGTCCGAGACGTAGCCGTTCGCGATGAAGGCCGCAGTCGCCACCCCGGCGGTCTTCATCTCCTCCGAGATCATGCGGGCCGAGGCTGGCAGCCTGGCCATCTCGGTCTCGGCCCTGTGCGTGCAGGGATACAGGCCCGTCAGCATCGTGGCGCAGGACGGCTTGGTCCAGTCCTCCACCGCGCTGAAGCGCTCGTAGAGGACCCCTTCCCGCGCGAGGCGATCCAGGACCGGGGTCTTCACGCGCGTCTTTGCGTACGGGGTCGTGTGATCGGCCCTGAGCGTGTCGATCATCACCACGATGACGTTCCTCGCGGTCTTCTCCACCTCCACGAAGGGAGTGTCGAGCGGCTTCACGAAGACGCCAGGCGTCACGAGCGCGACGCGCGCCTCGGTCGGCTCCTGCGACCGGGCGCGGACATCCAGCCTCGCCACCTTGCCGCGGAAGGCGAGGAGATCCGCGGTCACCGGCTCGAACCTGCCGGCGTCGGAGCCCTTCAGCCTCTTCGAGAGGAGGCTGACCGGCTGCTCGCCGTCCGCGCGTGCCGTGACCTCGAGCTCCATGTCCGGGGCGGCGGCCCGTCCCTGGTTGACCATCCCGAGGTTGAAACCCAGGATGGGTCCGGCCTCCGGCACATCCATCCAGTAGGTGAGGCCCATGCCCGCGGCCAGGAGCAGCGCAGCGGCCTCGTCGCTGCCGGACCTCGCCTTCCCGACGACCTCGTTCTGCGTGGGGAGGATGGAGGACGATCCGGCGGCCGCGGCGCCCGAGGGCAGCACGTGTATCCAGTCCATGGCGCCGGCCAGATCCTCCCCGGCCTCGGTCCTGGTCGCATCCCACCGGAGAAGCATGGCGTTCTCGCCCGCCTTCACAGAGGCCGCAGGCACGCTGACCGAGTAGGTCTCCCAGTCGGACTTCGCGAGGTCCACCTTCTGCACCGGCTTGCCGTTCATGTACAGCGAGAAGTACCTGCCTCCGAAGGGCTTCGCGCGGAACCGGACGACGATTTCCTCCTGCGCGTCCCAGTGGAAGAAGAGCCGCGTCGTGACCCCGGTGACGTGCGTGTACGACGTACCGTCGCGGGCAAAGCTGCGTCCCCAGCCCGCGCGCCATCCACCGAGCGTGTACTTGAAGCAGTCGGTCGTGCCGAAGTCCACCAGCAGCCCCTCGTTCCGCAAGGAGGCGAAGCTGATCCCCTCGTGCAGATCGAAGTGCCTGAACATCCCCTTCCAGGGAAGCTCGTGGGGCTTCACCTCGCCGAAGGCCTTGGCCGCCTCGCCGCCGGCGGGCAGCACCTCCCCGCCCTTCTTCTTGCCGCTGCACGCCGCGATCACGCCCGCGATGGTGCCTGGCATCACCGGGGCGGTCGCAAGAAGCCTGAGGATCCGCCTCCTGTCGAGATCTGTCTTCAACACGCGATCTTAATATCCTCACGGCGGCCACCAAGTCAAAAAACACGGGCGCCCGAACTTGAACCCCCGTCATTCATGGAATAGTCTAGGTGGAAGCCGGCCGGGGAACGCCCCGGCGGCCGGCAACCGGACGCGATGTACACGATCTTCTACTTCACTGGGGGCAAGGATCCGCGCGAGATAGCGTCCTCGATCGGGACCGAGGCCCACACGAGGTGGGCGCCGGGTGGCGAGCTGCTCGCCCTGAGGGAGGTCGAGGGGAGGGACCTGGGAGTCGAGTACAGGTTCATCTTCCACTCGAGGCCGTCTTCGGCGCGGAGGGCGGTCGTGGAGGCCAAGCCCGACATCCTGATAGTCGACGCCAGGAAGGCCAGCTCCGACGCACAGCCCGTCCCGTTCGCGGAGACCATGGCGGCGGCCTTCGTGGAGGCGCTCGTGGGCGAGGACGCTCCCAGCCCTCACGCGGTTCGCAAGAGCCAGATCGCGGTCGTGGTCGACGACGATCCGCTCGTGGGGGACAACGCCTACCATGTCGGATCCGGCAGGCTGGCCGGCTGCCTCGTCGATCCGGTGCGGAAGAAGAACCTCCTGTTCATGCTCGACTCGTTCCTGAAGCACGAGAAGGGCGGGAAGGTGGCGATCTGCCTCGCCGGTGGCGGAGTCGAGGGGCTGATATACGAGATCGGCGTGCTCATGGCGATCGACGCCATCATGATCGACAGGAGCGTCAACGACTTCGACATTTTCTGCGGGATCTCGTGCGGGTCCATGATCAACTCCTTCCTCGCCAACGGCGTGACCCTGGACGAGATGGCGCTGGGGCTGCAGTCCGGCAAGGGAAGGATCGACAAGATCTCCAGGAGCGTCATATTCAGGCCGAACGTCTAGGAGATCCTGCCCCGCCTTGCAGGCGCCACGAGGACCTTCCTCGAGCACAGGCTCCAGACCGACTTCGAGGCGCTGGCCTGGTCCATGATCCCGAGCGGCGCGTTCACCGGCGAGGACCTCAAGTGGTGGCTGGAGCGCCAGCTGACGCGTCCCGGGCTCACCAACTCCTTCAGCCAGATCGAGAAGGAGCTCTACATCGGCGTAAGCGACTCGGACAACGCGCGCCACGTGGTCCTGGGCGAGCCGGGCCTCAGGGACATGCCGATCAGCCACGCGATCCGGGCTTCCATGGCGCTCGTGCCCTTCTACGGACCAGAGTCGATCAAGGGCCGGCACTACATCGACGGGGCGTTCACCAGGACCACCAACATTCAGGTCGCGGTCAGGCACGGCGCCAAGCTCATCTTCGCCGTGAACCCGTGGGAGCCCTTCCAGGCGCCAGAGGCCGGGTTCGTGGAGAAGTGGGGCG
>CAZGVR010000131.1:997-9220 GCA_964528945.1 uncultured Myxococcales bacterium | reverse complement strand
CGGCATCCAGGTCTACTCGAGGTTCAGGGAGGAGACCAAGCGCGGCCACCCGTACGAGCAGGCCATGGACAGCGCGATCGGCGACACGGGCCGCGCCATCTTCCTGGCCGCGTGCACGACCGCCATGGCCTTCCTGTCGCTCGTGGTCGCCAAGTACCGGGGGTTCAGCCAGCTGGGCTGGATCACGTTCGTGGGCGTGGCCTTCTCCTTCGCCTCGGCCATCGTGCTCCTGCCCGCGCTCGGCAAGCTCTTCAGCAGGTTCAACCTCCTCAAGCAGCACAGGTACGCGGGCAGCACCATCGAGGACGTGCTCAAGCGCCGCGGCGAGCCGCCCCGTGCGTTCTCCTTCGTGATCTTCGCGGGCGTCCTCATGATCGTGCTCTCGGCCTGGTCGCTCGGCCGGTACGACGACGTGTACGAGACCGACTACAACAAGCTCCAGCTCGAGAACCCGGAGCGCGAGCTGGCCAAGGCCTACGAGATGGAGCTCTTCGGCATGAGCGGTGAGCCCGCGGTGCTCGCGGCCCGGGACCGGGCCGACCTCGAGCAGCTCGTGGCCAGGCTGGAGGAGATCCGCGACCACGATGGCAAGGGCATCATCCAGCGGATCGATTCCATCCTGACCTTCGTCCCGCGGGACCAGGAGAGCAAGCGGAAGGTGATCGCCGAGGTCGCGGACATAGTGAACCAGAAGAAGATGAACCTCGCAGAGGGCGACGTGAAGAAGGAGGTGGACCGGCTTCGGCGGCTCACTGCGGCCGAGCCCGTGACGCTCGACACGCTGCCCGAGGACATCACGGCCCGCTTCATGAGCAAGGACGGCGGGTACCTCGTGTTCGTCTACCCCACGACCGACATCCTGGACCTCCGCAACGCTACGCAGCTCAGGGACCTGCTGTCCGGCCCGAAGCTGGGCCGCGAGTTCGGCGGCACGAACTCCAGCATCCTGTTCGCGGAGCTGCAGTCCACCATGCTGGACGACGCGCCGCGCGTGGTCACCATCTCCTTCCTCGTGGTCGTCCTCGTGATCCTCCTGGACTTCATGTCCGTGCGGCTCACGCTGCTCGCGCTCGTGCCGCTCCTCGTGGGCATCCTCTGGATGCTGGGCATCATGTCGGCCTTCGACCTCAAGGTGAACTGGGTCAACGTGGTCGCGTTCCCGGCTGTGATCGGCATCGGCGTGGACAACGGCGTGTACGTGATCCACAGGTACAGGATGGAGGGGGCCTCGTCGCTCAGGCGGATCGTGCGGAACCTGGGCCGGGCCATGACCGCGTCGGTCCTCACGAACATCTCGGGCTTCGGCGCGCTCACGCTCTCCCACCACCCCGGGCTCAGGTCGCTGGGCCTCCTCACGATCGTCGGGCTCGTGACGTCCTTCGCGGCCGCGATCTTCTTCCTGCCGTCGCTCCTCTTCCTCTACGAGACCGTGGCGGCCCGCATCAACCTGCGCCGCAAGGCCGCTGCGACGCTATGGACCGTGGCCCACGACCCGTCGACCCGCGGCCTCCTCGAGCGGATCAGGGGCCGCGGCCTGTCGCACAAGGTCGTGGTCCTGGACGAGCTTCCGGCCGCTGACCGGAGCCGCGAGATCGATCGGCTCAGGAAGCTGGTCGGCAAGCCCCTTACCCTGCCCATCGTCGAGGCGGGCGGAAAGGCCGCTGCCGCCTCGTCAGGGCTTTCCGGCGTCCTCGACCTGCTGGGCGCCCGCTGAGGGCTCACCACACCGTTGGCACGTGCGGGTACGCGATTATCCGCCTGTCCGCGGTCACGACCGCGACGCCCAGCATTCTCGCGGTCGCCACGCTGATCCGGTCCGCCGGATCGCCGTCCAGGCCGCCGGGCAGGGCGGTCGCATCCGCGCACAGATCGGGCGTGAGCGGGTGCAGCCTCAATCCCTCGAGCGAGGTGGCCCTGCGGATCCATTCGCGGACCGGGATGCTGAGACGCAGCTTTCCCTTCTCGACGAGCTTGCCCACCTCCCAGCAGGAGATAACGGACAGGTGGGCCTCGCCCTTGCCGCGCGCCCTCTCGATTGCCTCCGCGGCCGCGGCCGAGAGCCTGCCGCGGTCAGACAGGAGCCAGATCCATGCGCACGTGTCGAGCAGCACCCTCCTCATCCCTCGGCCTCCCACCTCTCACCGGTCGAGAAGATGTCGGGATCCTGGTGCTCGATCGTCCCTTCCAGGCCGAGCTCGGGCTCTGGATCGCGCACCGGAACGATGCGCACGACCGGCTTGCCACGCTTCGTTATCACGACCTCCATGCCGCTCTCCTTCACATCGTCCATGACCTTGAGGCACGTGCTCTTGAACTCGCCCGCTCTCATCGTCGTCTTCATCGCGGTCTTCTCCGGTTTTCTCCACTCGAAATACATGGTCATATTACCATGACCATGGCAACATGCAAACGACCATGAGCGATGCGAGGATCTCAATCGGCCTGCGACACGAGGACACGCCGATTAGCTGATAGACAGGATCGTGAAAGGGAAGGGCCCGGCTGCCGCGTCAGGAGACCGCTTCTGCGCGGTCCTGATCGGGCATGGGCTGCTGCCTGGCGCGCTGATGGATCTCTGCAAGCGGGCCCTGGCCTTGGCCCCCGTACGTGCCGGTCGCAGCCTCGCGTCCCATGGCCGAGCGCATCTGGGCCTCTTCGAGGAGCAGCTTGGCTGCGCGCTCCGCGCCCAGGTAGCGCTCGAGGACCGCGGGCCTGAGCTCCGCGATCCGGTCCATGGCCAGCTCGGAGATGGCCTGGTAGGTCTCGCTGGTCGCGGGCATGCCGCGCAGGTCTCTCAGCGCGGACGCGTCAATGGGCTCGCCGATCATTACGTGGACGGTCTTGCCGGGCACTGGAAGCTTTGCGCCCACGGGCATGACGTCCTGGGTGCCGTAGAAGCAGATGGGCAGCACTCGCGCCTCGGGCGCGTGGTACACGACCTTGCCCACGCCCGACCTGGCCGGCCTGAGCGAGAGGTCGCGGCTGCGGCCGCCCTCGGGGAAGAAGTGGACCCAGTCGCCCGCGTCCACCCTGACCACGGCCTCGAGAAGGCCTGTCTGGTTGAGCGCCTCCACGCGGCCCGGCGGGTTGCCCTGTCCCCAGGGCGTGAGGAACGACTGCAGGTAGGTCTCGAGGTCGAACCCGAGCGACGCCGCCCGCCGCATGACCAGCCGGCGCAGCCTCTCGTCGAAGCGCTCTATGAGATCCTCGATCGGATCGCCGTCCAGCGCCTTGCCGCTCCCGCGCTTGTGGGCGCGCGACAGGAAGATCATGTTGCTGATCTCGCTGAACCACCGCGTGACCTTGGCTGACGGAGACTTGCCGCCGGGGTTGAAGTTGTCGGCGCACGCGGTCGAGTACCAGCACTTTGTCAACTCGCTGAGATCCTCGACGCCGAGGGCTGCGATCAGCACGAGCGGGTCGTCGAACAGGCTCACGTGGTTGGATACGGTGATGAGGCCCTGCCCGGTCCTCTGGTGATCCTCGACCGCGGCGATCAGCCTGTCCTGGCCATGGATGTCCCAGCTAGTCATGGACCTGACGATCCTGAAGGGAACAGAGAACATCCGGCCCCTCAAGTCGCGGGCCCAGCCGATGTCCTTGTCCAGGGGCTTCACCATCCTCACACCTTCCTCTGTCCTCGAGGCACCAGGGACGTGCCTCGGCCCGCACCTGAAGCAGGAAGGATGCCACCCCTACAATGGGTCACAGGTTTGGTACAATATCAACGATTTAGGGACGTAAGCGTCTTGGAGGCACGATCTGGGGAAGCTGTTTTCCGTATAGCCCGCTACGCACCGGAGCAGAACTCACGCACCTATTGGTCCGACCATCCGATCCGTCAGGCAGGGTGGAGGTTCCTTGCCGCGACAACCCCGATTCCCGCGGCAGTCAATGCCTCGGCGGTCTTCACTAGCGCGTTGTGCTTCTCGAGGTAGTTGCGCTGCAGCGCTGGCATGAGCCCGCTCCCCAAGACCTGCTTCCTGGGAATGAAGTAGTCCAGGATGTCGGACGGGTGCTCGAGCTTGGCCTCTACCGACGGGTCGCCGCCCTCGTGCTTGGCGCTGATGTTCGCGACCTTCGAGGCCAGCTCCACGAGCTCGGCCCGCCTGTCGTACGGCTGCACCACGATGGACTTCCACGTCTCGGTGATGTGGTGCTCGAAGCGGACGTTCCGCTCCAGCCCGAGCGCACGCCGCGCCTCGGCCGCACGCTCTATCGTGGCGTTGTTCACGGAGTTGGAGAAGTTGAACCCTATGAGCGAGGTGGTCCCGTCGTCCCTGCCGAGCAGCCTGGCCATGAGCAGGGTCCACATCACGGAGTACGGGTTGTCGTTGCCCATGAACACCGAGATCTTGAACTCGATGTCTATGCCCAGCCTGTGGAGCAGGTAGGCGAGAAGGATGGTCCCGGAGTTCACGTTGAGGACCTGCCTGATGCCGTACCGCGTGTAGTAGCCGAGCAGCTCGTCCACCCACATGAGCGCGTGGTCGTTGGGCTGGCCCACCCCTCCGAAGTATCCGGTGATGGTGGCCGGCCCGCCCAGGTGGACGTTGGACCCGTCCGTTCCCTTGGTGTCGAGCGTCTCGACCAGGCTCGCGCCGAAGATGTTCATGGCCGCGCCGACCGCGTAGATGTCGCCGTCCTCGAGCTGCTCCTTCATGTTGCGCACGCGGATGAACCGGCCGGGCATGAGCTCCTTGCGGTCGATCGCCTGCTCGGCCTCGGCGCGCAGCCAGGGGAAGTACTGCATGGCGCTCACCTCGAGCGTGACCGCGTTCGCGTCGTTCCACGACATGGTCGCGGCCCTGTCCCCGGCGATGCGCCGCCTCCACTCCTGGATCGACACGAAGGCCTTGCCGTCGCGGGCCTTTGCCAGGAAGTCGAGATCGGCGAGGTACGGATGGTCCAACTCCCGGAGGTGGTTCATCTGGTGCTCCAGCCTGCCGGCCTCCCTGGCCCTGGCGTTGATCTCCTCGGGAGCGCCGTGGCGGGCCACCACCTCGAGCAGCTCGCCGACCAGGCGGTTCCCGGGATCGACCAGGAAGCGGTCGATCTCGTCCAGCCTGCCCCCGCCTATCGCCAGCCTCGCGCGCAGGTCCTTGCCCTCGTCCCCTGTAGACATTTCGGCCTCCGTTCCCGTCACTTCTTTCCGATCGCGGCGAGCTCGCGCTCGAGCTTCTCGAGCTCGGTCTGCTTGATCGTGAACTCGTTCTCCCTGGCAGGGAACGTCCCGTCCTTGACGTCCTTCCTGTACTCGCCGAAGGCCCTGGTCATGTCCGCGGCGAGGTCCAGGTACTTCTTGCAGAACCTGGGCTGGAACGCCTGGAACAGCCCGACCACGTCGTGCATGATGAGCAGCTGGCCGTCGCACACCGGGCCGGCGCCAATCGAGAAGATCAGGGGCTTCACGCTCTCCTTTATTATCCTGGACACGGGCGTGGGCACGCACTCGAGCAGGACGCCGGACACGCCTGCCTCCTCGAGGGCCCTGGCGTCCTCGATCATGGCGCGGGCGCTCTCCACGTCCTTTCCCTGGACCTTGAACCCGCCCAGCATGGCCGAGGACTGCGGCGTGAGCCCGATGTGGCCGATCACGGGGATGCCCGCGTTCACGATGCCCCTCACCTTGTCCGCGATCCTGACGCCGCCCTCCAGCTTGATGGCGTCCATGCCGCACTCCTTCATGAAGCGGCCCGCGTTCCAGATCGCGTCCTCGACCGACTTCTGGTAGCTCATGAAGGGCATGTCGCCTATGAGGAAGCATCGCGGCGCGCCGCGCGAGACGGCCTTCGCGTGGCTCACCATCTCGTCCATGGTGATGGGCATGGTCGAGGAGTGCCCGTGCATGGTCATGGCGGCCGAGTCGCCCACGAGGATCATCTCGATGCCGGCCGCCTCCATGAAGGTGGCCGACGGGTAGTCGTAGGCCGTGAGCCACGAGATCTTCTCGCCCCTCCCGCGCATCTCGAAGAGGTCCGTGAGTGTCGTCTTCCTGCGATCCGTCATGTGCGTCACCTCTCCCCGACCATACCGAAGCCCCCGGCCCTGTCAACGCCAGGTCCTTGCTCGTGCGCCGGCATGGGTATAGATTCCTCATGGTTCTCGCCGAGGAGCGGGCGGCAATGAGCAATTCCATCTTCCTTAGAAGGGTCGTCCTCAGGAATTACAAGAGCATACGCGTGTGCTCCGTGAAACTGGGAGCACTCACCTTCCTCGTAGGTCCGAATGGGGCAGGCAAGAGCAATTTCCTGGACGCGTTACGACTCGTTTCAGAGTCCCTGGATATGTCCCTGGAACATGCTCTCAGAGACCGTGGCGGGATAAACGAGGTCAGGCGGCGTTCATCCGGTCACCCGACTCACTTCGCGATACGATTGGACTTCGCCCTGCCGGATGGCACTGACGGGATGTATGCCTTCAAGGTCGGAGCCGTGGAGAAGGGTGGGTACGAGGTCCAGGAGGAAAAATGCCGTCTGTACGGACGCCGGCTCGGTGAAGAGCACTTCTACGACATCAAGTCGGGTGCGATCAGGTCATCCAGCTTCGAGATAGGACCTCCAGCCTCCAAGGACAGGCTTTATCTCGTGGCCGCTGCGGGGATGCCCGCTTTCAAGCTTCCTTTCGATGCCCTTTCACACATGGGATTCTACAACTTGAACCCCGAGGAGATCCGCGATCTCCAGGCACCGGACACGGGCGAGATCCTGCGGCGCGATGGTGGCAACCTCGCCAGCGTCCTCGGCGCGATGTCGAAGGAGGACGGTGGTGCAAAGGGTCGAGTCGTGGAGTTCCTGTCCAGGATTGTCCCTGGCGTAGTAGGTGTCGCGGTCAAGCATCTCGGAAGGAAGGAGACGCTCGAGTTCAGGCAGATCGTGGGCTCGGCCCGGAATCCGTGGAGCTTCACGGCCGAGAACATGTCCGACGGGACGCTCCGCGCGCTTGGTGTCCTGATCGCTCTCTTCCAATCCGGCGGCAAGAGGAAAGGCAGAAGCCCCCTCTTCGTGGGAATCGAGGAGCCGGAGGTCGCCGTACACCCGGGCGCTGCCGGTGTGATCCGTGACGCACTGAGAGCGGCATCGAGCATCACGCAGGTCGCCGTCACGAGCCATAGCCCGGATCTGCTGGATGACGCTTCGATCCCGGACGACAGCGTACGCGCCGTGAGCAACAGGAACGGCGAGACGCTGGTGGGTCCCATCGACGACGCGGATCGCTCGTCAATGAGGGATCGCCTCTATACGGCCGGAGATCTCCTCAGGATGAACCAACTGGAGCCGGACGAGTCCGCGATTCGGAGAATCCCGCCACGTCAGCTCGAGATCTTCTCGGACGAGAGGTCATGAGCCGGGAGGTGCGGATCGCTCCCATCGTCGAGGGCCACGGAGAGGTGGAGGCCGTCCCCATCCTCATAAGGAGGATCGCGGGCGACCTGGATCCCGGGTTGACGCCGCACGTGCTCACGCCGATCAAGGTGTCCTTCCCGAGGATCCTCAAGGAAGGGGAGATCGAGCGGGCTACGGATCTGGCGGCTCGCAAGCTTGGAGGAGCGGGCGGCATCGTCGTTATCATGGACTGCGACTGGAAGGGCGCTTGCCCGGCAAGGGAAGGTCCGAGGCTGCTGCGTCGAGTGAGGGAGGCACGGGGCGATATGCCGGTTGCACTTGTCCTGGCAAAGAAGGAATTCGAGGCTTGGTTCCTGGCGGCAGCGGAGTCGCTCCGCGGCAAGGGCGGGCTCCCCTGGGATCTCGATCCCCCCGGTTCTCCCGAGGCGATAAGGGGAGCCAAGGAATGGCTCACGAGGATGATGCCTGCCGGAAGGACTTACTCCGAGACGACCGATCAGCCGAGGTTCACCGCGGCTTTCGACATGCAAGCGGCCAGGAAGGCGGACTCGTTCGACAAGTGCTACCGGGAGATATCCTCGTTGCTGAAGATGCTGCGCAGGGGACGCTAGCGGCTATTGATGAACTCCGGCCCGGGGTGATACACACTATACGTCGAGGGCTGCGGCCGGCAGGATCAGGAGCGAGGGCATGGCGCAGGAGGCAGGCATGGCGAGGCGGATGGTGGCGACCCTGGTGGCCGCGACGGCGGCCACGGCCATGGCCGCGGCGTGCGGCCCGGCAAGCTGGCGGCAGGAGGTCCTGAAACACGGGGCCGTCAACATCGGCGAGGAGATCGGGGCGGCATCCGGCGGCCCTGTGTCCATCTACGAGGCAT
>CAZGVR010000131.1:0-987 GCA_964528945.1 uncultured Myxococcales bacterium | reverse complement strand
ACCGCCGCCTTCTGGCGCGATTCGGACCTCCTGATCCTCGCGGTGGAGCGGCCCGAGCCGCCCACGTACAAGATCTACTCGACGGCGGTCGGCAGCACGGAGTGGGCGAACCTCACGGAGATCGTCCATTCCTCTTACATGGACGTCAACCTCGTCTCCCTGTCCCCGGACAGGGAGACCGTGGCCGTGCTCTCCACCGGCGAGGGGCACTCGGACGTCGCGGTCTCGCGCAACGGGAAGCTCCTGTGCGAGACGGCCGTCTACCCCGGTGTGATCGACATCGTCGGATGGTCGGCGGACGGCAGCCTCCTCTTCGTGGTCTCGGACATGCCGCTGCACATGGGCCTCGACGCCGAGCTGCGCACCAAGAACTCGGCATGGGACGAGTCCATGCGCGACGGGATCGACGAGGCCGTCTACGCCATCGATCCCGAGGAGGGCAGGGCCGAGGCCGTCGACCCCTCCTGGGTCCCCGACCCCACGGTCTCCCCGGACGGCCGCTGGAAGCTCCACCTGATCGACGACGGCAAGGGCGCGAGCGATCTCTTCCTCACGCCGCGCCAGCCCTGACCCGGAGGTGGCGGGCGTCCGCTGCTGGAGCCGGGCGTCCAGCCGCGACGTGGCCCTGCACTTTCCCGGACGGCTCGTGTTCCCCGGCCTTCCGGTGTTCGGGCCTAGCCAGGTCGCCTCCATCCACGGCCGCGGCAAGCTGTTCATGGGCTACCTCGTGAACACGGCCGAGGATCTCGAGCGGTGCGTCGCGTGCGGCGTGCGCGCCGTGCTCACGGACCGGCCTGACCTGATCGGCAGGGCAGGGGCCGCCCCGGCCGAGCCCGACCCGGGTTGACGGCC
Source organism: uncultured Myxococcales bacterium (assembly GCA_964528945.1). Lineage (GTDB taxonomy): Bacteria > Myxococcota_A > Polyangia > DRWM01 > DRWM01 > CAZGVR01. Next base: position 135 of record CAZGVR010000131.1, on the reverse strand, counting down.
GGGGCGGCGGGCGCCGGCGTGACGCCGCTCCTCGGCGATCCGGCTCCGCGAGATTCCGCGGGGTTGTGCGGCCCGGGGCACGGGTGCGGTTCGTGCTCCCGCCGGATCGATCCGTGGACCGGATCGCCGCCAGGG
>CAZGVR010000130.1:8032-9225 GCA_964528945.1 uncultured Myxococcales bacterium | reverse complement strand
GGGGGGGTCGGCGGCGGGCGCGGCGACCGCGTCGACGGGGGCGTCCGCCGGCGAGCCATCGCCGCCCTGGCACCCCGCGATCAGCCCGATCAGCGCTGGCACCCACAGCCGCGACGTCCGCATCGTCCACTCCCCGGCCTCGGCCCTGGCCATGGCCCAGGAGGCTCAAGGCAGCCTTCACGTCTTCTTCGGCATAGGGTTCGAGACCACGAGCCCCACGGTCGCCGCCACGCTGGAGCGTGCGTGCAGGGAGAGGACGGACAACTTCCTTGTGCTGCCCGCGTTCAAGCTCGTCCCGCCGGCAATGACCGCGCTGGTCGACTCCGGGGAGTCGCGGATCGACGGCTTCATATGCCCTGGCCACGTGTCTGCAGTGATCGGCACCTCGCAATACGAGCAGGTCGCCGGGCGCGGCGTGCCCTGCGTCGTGACCGGATTCGACGCGCTGGACATCCTGGAGGGCATCGTGATGCTCCTGGAGCAGAAGCACGATGGAAGGGCCGTCGTGGAGAACCAGTACACTCGCGCGGTGACCAGGGATGGCAACGCGGTGGCAAGGGGTCTCCTGGAGAGGGTGTTCGTGCGCTGCGACGCGCACTGGCGCGGCATGGGCATGATCCCGGGGTCCGGGCTCGATCTCGCCCAGCTGTTCACGAGCGCCGATGCCTCCCGTCGCATTCCGATCGAGGTCCCGGAGGTGCCGGACCTGCCGAGGGGGTGCGCGTGCGGGAGCGTCATGAAGGGCCTGATCGTGCCACCGGACTGCCCGCTGTTCGGGAAGTCCTGCCAGCCCACCAGTCCCGTGGGTCCTTGCATGGTGTCGATCGAGGGGGCGTGTGCAGCATATTACAGGTACGAGGTGGTGCGGGCATGAAGATCGACAGGATCCTGCTCGACCACGGGGAAGGCGGGGCGGCCACCGACAGGCTGGTCCGCGAGGTCTTCCTGGGACGAATGGGCGGTCCGGACGTCCTCGAGGACGGCGCGGTCGTGCGGGGCGGCGACAGGATCGTGATCACGACCGACAGCTTCGTCGTGCACCCGCTCGTCTTTCCGGGCGGCGACATCGGCCGGCTGTCCGTCTCGGGAACCGTCAACGACCTGGCCGTCATGGGTGCCGAGCCGCGATACCTGACCGCCGGCTTCATCCTGGAGGAGGGGCTCGAGGTCGAGGTGCTGGAGTCGATCGTGGG
>CAZGVR010000130.1:0-8022 GCA_964528945.1 uncultured Myxococcales bacterium | reverse complement strand
CGGGCACGTTGGAAACGTGCCCCACGCCGAAGGCCAAGCCCCCTCGAAGGAAATCACCGAGAGGGTCGGCCGCTTGGTCGCGGTCACCACCGAACCATCCCGGTTAGGGGCCTGCGACCTGGTGCTGGAGTCGATCGTGGACTCCATGGCTGTGACGGCTGCGGAGGCAGGCGTTGCGATCGTGTCGGGCGACACCAAGGTCGTTGCCAGGGGGGAGGCCGACGGCATCTACATCAACACCAGCGGCGTCGGCATCCTTCCACCGGGCCGGAGACTCTCCCCGGCCAGCTGCAGGGTGGGCGACCACGTCATGGTCTCGGGTCCCATCGGGGATCACGGGATCGCGGTGGTGATCGCCCGCGAGGGCTTCCACATGTCCGGCGACCTGGTCAGCGACTGCCAGCCGCTCGGCGACCTCGCGGCGGCCATCCTGGCCGCGGCGCCGGGAACGCGGTGCATGAGGGATCCGACCCGCGGCGGGCTGGCCACGGTGCTCATAGACTTCTGCCGAGCCTCCTCCGCCGGCATCAGGATCCGCGAGATCGACGTTCCGGTCCGCCCGCAGGTCGATGCGGCCTGCTCGGTCCTGGGGCTGGATCCGCTGTACGTGGCCTGCGAGGGACGCCTCGTCGCGGTCGTGCCGCCCGACCAGAGCCAGTCTGCGATGGCCGCGCTCAGGGCCCATCCGAGGGGCCGGAACGCCGCGCTGATCGGGGAAGTCGTCGCTTCCCCGGCTGGACTGACCGTGGAGACGTCGGTCGGCGGGCTGCGTCCGGTGGTCCCGCTCGAGGGGGCCCAGCTTCCGAGGATCTGCTGATGCACGAGGCATCCATCGCGCAGCACATCATGGCCGCGCTTTCGGAGCGGATATCCTCGGGACGGATCGAAGGCGCGGTGAAGAGGACCTTCCTCAGGGTGGGCCGGATGACGGCCGTCGTTCCCTCCAACCTCGTCTTCATGTTCGAGGTGATCTCGAGGGAGACGCCGGTGGCGGGCGCGATCCTCGAGATCGAGGATGTCCCAGTGACCTGCCGTTGCTCGTCCTGCGGCGTCGTGTCCGAGTTGGACGCGCCGTTTCCAGAGTGCCCCGCGTGCGCGGCCTGCAACGTGGAGATCCTCAGCGGACGGGAGCTAGTGATCGATTCACTGGAGGTCGAGTGATGCCAGGCGATGTACGGACCAGACGGGTGGGTGTGGTGTCGAAGATCCTCGAGGCGAACGACAGGCTTGCCGCGGCGAACCGGGAGCGGTTCTCCCGCGCCGGGGTCTGTGTCATCGACGTCATGGGCGGCCCGGGTGCAGGCAAGACTGCTCTCCTGGAGGCGACCGTGCAGCGGCTCGACGGGCTCGGGATCGGCGTGGTGGTCGGTGACATCGCCACGACCAGGGACGCCGAGAGGATCGCCAGGCACGGCATCCAGGCCGTCCAGATCACGACCGAGAGCTTCGGCGGAGCATGCCATCTGGAGGCGTCCACCATCGCCGAGGCGCTCGACCAGTTCGACCTTTCAGCACTGGACCTCCTTTTCGTGGAGAACGTCGGAAACCTGGTATGCCCTGCCGAGTTCGACATGGGGCAGCATGCCAGGGTCGTGGTCCTGTCGGTCGCCGAGGGCGAGGACAAGCCTCTCAAGTACCCGCTAGCGTTCCAGACCGCCGACCTCGTCGTGGTCAGCAAGCTGGATCTGCTGCCCCACCTCGAGTTCGATCTCGAGGCCTTGAGGAGCAACGTCAAGCGTCTGAAGCCGGGCGGCAGGAGCATCGAGGTGTCCGCCCGTTCCGGCCAGGGCCTGGATGGCTGGCTGGCATGGGTCCGCGAGGTCGTGGCGCGGACCGGATCCGCGGGATGACATCGCGGTTTCATTGTATAATCGTTTCGAGAACATTTCCCCTTCGCGGACGTTCTAAGTGAGGTCGTGAGCAGAGCCCCCAAAGCACGCACCATGGCCGTGCTCCTCCTGGCGGACATGGTCTTTGCTTCGCTGTCCGCGATGTCCTCCGACGCGTGCGCGGACGACTGGTCGCTCGTCAGGCCCGACGGCAAGGAGGGCGACAAGGGCAAGAAGGGGGAAGGCAAGGGTGGGAACAAGGGGAAGAAGGCCAAGAAGAAGGGAAAGAAGGCGAAGGATCCGAACCTGGGCACCGACCCGGCGGCCGGATCCGTGGAAGCGGGGCCGGGCAAGGGGGAAGACGAGCCGGGCCCGGCCGCCGTCCCACCCGGACTCGAGGAGGTCGTCGACACTCTCGAGATGCTCCTCGAGGACCCGGTCGACGATTTCCTGATAGGGCACCTCATGGAAGCCGGGTGCGCGCTGGAAGGGGGTCCGGATGGTGCGGTGGCGGCAGCGGCAGCGGCCGTGCCTTCGATCGGCTCGAACCCGTCCCTTCCGATAGTCGTCTCCATGATCGACATCCATGAAGGGAGGCCGGAAGAGGCGGTCGAGACCCTCGATGGCCTCCTCTCCGATGATCCGGGTAACCCTGTGGTCTCCTACTGCCTGGCCCTTGCGCTGCGCGCGTCTGGCAAGCCGGCCGATGCGCTCGCGATCCTCGAGAAGGCCGTCGACGGGGCGGGGAAGTCGTCCATACCCTCGCTCAAGGGGCGGATCCTCGGAGAGCTCGTGGCGCTGGCAGTGCTAGGCGGGGACGCTTCCGCGGCCGGGGAACACTTCGTCGGTCTCTGCAAGGAGACCGGGGAGCTGCCCTCGAGCTTCGAAGAGATCCTCGCGCTGCACGCGATCTCGGACGCACCGGACGCGGCCGTCGGGTTCGTGGACGCGGTCCTGGACGCGAGGTCCTGGGACGGATACGAGCGCTACTACCTCCTCGTGGAGGAGGCCAGGCTCCTCGAGGACGCGGGCAAGCCCGATGACGCCCTCGGCCTGCTCGTCAAGGCGCTCAAGGTCTTTCCCCCAGATTCCCCGGACTGCCAGGGCCTGGTGGACACCGTCATGGGGATCGCGGGCAACGAAAAGGGCGTGGCCATCCTCCTCAAGGGGAAGAAGGCGTCCTGCTTCTATGTCAACGCGGCGCTGACGCTGGAGAGCGGCGGGGACGTGGCCGGGGCGCTGGCGATCCTCGAGAAGGGGGCGAAGAAGTTCCCGGGCGATCCGGGGATCTTCATGGCACGGGTGGACGTCCTCATGAGATCGGGCGAGGTCGGGACCGCCACCGCCCTCCTGGAGCAGAAGTCGTCCGGCAAGGAAACCGATCCGCTCGTCGTCGTCAAGCTCGCGGAGGTCCTCGTCGAGACCGGGGACAAGAAGAAGGCGATCTCGGTCCTGGGCGAGCTCGGAAAGGGGAGCAAGAGCGTCGAGTTGCACCAGGTGCTGGAGCAGTTCTACGATTCCATCGACGAGCAGGCGCTCGCCCTTGCCGAGAACAGGGTCCTCGTGGAGTTGCTGCCGGACGATCCCGAGACTCTGGTCAGGCTCGCGGAGCGCCTCTACTCCGAAGGCAAGTTCGACGAGGCCTTGTCCCTGTGGAAGAAGGTCCCTGACCTGTACGCGATCAAGGCCGAGGGGTTGCTGAGGCTGGGGGACGTGCTGCTCGACCATGGCAGGGTCAGCGAGGCCAACCAGGCGTACAAGGCTGCCATCGACGACGGCGGCGCCGGTGTGGAGGCCCTCAAGAAGATGGCACTCCTGTACGACATGACAAACAACCCCGGCGAGGCAGAGAAGTGGTGGCGGGCGGTGATGGACGAGCCCGGGGCGACATTCGGGACCAAGTGGGAAGCCTCCATGAGGCTGGTCCAGATGTGGACGCGCCTCGGGATCATCGTCCAGAAGCTGCCGCTCGCGGAGAAGCTTGCAGCCGACGGCCCGGATCGCATCGAGCTAGGGATCCTGCTCGCCAACGCCTACCTCGAGGTCGGACGCTCGGACGACTGCCGGGGTCTGCTCGCGGGGCTGCTCGACAGGCTGGCAGCAGCGGTGGCGAAGGCCTCCCCCCTCGAGAAGCCGGACCTCCTCGATGCCGCTGACCACGTGATAGCCACGCTGGACAGGCTGAACAGGCTCGAGAAGCAGTGGGCGAAGGCCATGGAGGTGTTCACGCTGGCGGCCTCCCTCTTCCCGGACAGGCTCCCGCAGCTCGAGCTCAAGGCGGCCGAGTACGCGATCCTGGCAGGCAAGCACGACGAGGCCAGGGCCGCCATCGACGAGGCGCTGGCCGCCGCTCCTGCCGATGCCGAGATCCACGAGAAGGCCGCGGACCTGATGTTCAAGATCGGCGACGTGGAGGGAGCGGCCGCCTCGCTCTCCATGGTCGTGGCCAGGGACCCATCGCGCTACGACGTAGCGCTGGAGCTGTCCAGGGCGCTCATCCACCTTGGAAGGGACGAGGAGGCCGCAAGGTGGCTCAAGGGCATCGTCGAGGGCTGCCCGTACGACGATCTGTCCACGGACGCGCTGTCGGTCCTCGTCACGCTCTCGGAAGGGAAGGGGATCGGCTTCGACCTCGAGGAGTGGCTCTTCAAGATATACTATGGCACGTCGGACAGGGGGTTCGCGTCCAAGTACCTTCTGGAGATCTACGCCACCCGTCTTGGAGTGGCCGAAGCCCATCATGAAGGTCTGTACGCGCAGCAGCCGGCTGCCTCGAAGAAGGCCGCCGTCGCGGTCCAGGGCTGGGAGAAGAGGGCCGCCAAGACCTCGTCCAGGGTCCTCGCCGAGGGGCCCGAGGACGCTCGGCTGGACGCGCTCCACGTCTTCTCGAGCCTGCACGATCCGGAGGCAGCCACCAACCTGCTCAAGAGGGCAGCGTACCTGAAGAGCGGATGGCACCAGGTCGCTGCCATCGTGGCCGCCTCGGGGTCGGTCTCACCGGAACATGCGGGCCTGCTCGAGCCCTTCCTGGCATCCGACAACCCGGAGGTCAGGGCCGCGGCCACGCTCTGCATCGCGTTCACCGGTGATCCAGGACGCCTGGCGGACCTGGAGGAGCGATTCTTCGATCCCTCGCCGGAGGTCCGAGCGGCCTCGGTGCTCGCCACCGGCCTCCTGATGTCCAGGACGGGAGTGGGAGTGGACGCCAGCGTCAGCGAGCCCATCATGACCCTCTTGAGGACCAGGCAGTGGCAGGTCACGTACCAGTCGACGATCGTCGCGCTCGGCGTCATGGGCGGACCCGAGGCCGCGGAGCTGCTGATGAACTTCGCCACCTCGCGAGGCAAGGTGGAGCCTGACGGTGCGGCTCCCATCGCGCTCGACTCCGGGAGCGCAGAATCGCTTACCCTGAGGCTCACGCTGCTCACGCTGGCGGCCGGCAGCTTCGAGGGGCCTGACGTCACGGGGGTCCTCGTAGACGGATGCTGGTCGCAGGACGGTTCGGTGCGTGATACTGCCGGATACGCCGTCCTCATGGAGACGAGCGTGCCCGGATCCGTCGTCAGGCCGCTGCCGGCAGGGATCCCGGTCACGCACGGGCTCGAGATGGGCCGGTTCAGGCTATCCGACGTCCTCGAGTCCTTCGCGCTGGTTCCGGCGTACACGCTCGATGCCGACGCCCTCGGCGATCTTGCTCCTTGGATGGCCACGTCACTCGACGAGCGCCTTGCCATGCACGCCGCTGCCGGCGTGCTCGACAACGACGGGATGGACTCCGTCATGGAGACGATGGCCGTGCTGGATGAGGACCAGTCCGGTCCTTCCTTCCTGCCGTTCAGCGGTCACCTCGTCGCCGGGCATCAGGATGAAGGGCGGGCGCTGATCGGCCGGATGATCTCCGAGCGTCTGGATGCCATCGGCGTCGTGCTGGACCTCGTGGTCGCGAGCCCGGCCGCGGATCGTGACCTGGCGCTGCTGCGCTTCCTGTCCCTCCTGGCCAAGGTCGGAGGGAAGGTTCCACCACCCTCGCTGGCCGCGCTGGTCGGTGGCGGCGAGACCCAGGCAATGACCGTTGCGGCAATAGGTACACTGGCGGCCTTCGACTCATCCGACACCGTGGATGCCCTCCGCTCGATCCTTCACGAGTCCCCCTGGAACGTGAGGCTTGCGGTGGTGGAGGCCCTCGGCCGGCTAGAGGACCCGGCCGCAAAGGATCTGCTCGAGGTGATATCTGTCGATGACAGGTCCGCCGTGGTCAGGCAGGCGGCGATCGACATCCTGGGCGGCGCTTGACGCCGGCGGTCGTACCGTTAAATACTTCTCCCCGTGGCGGCGAGCAGGGAACGCTGAGGCATGGCCAAGGAGCATCTTACAGAGGAGCGGAAGAAGCAGCTGGAGGAGATGTTTCAAGAGCTCCACCGGCACAACTTCTACACGGTCCTCAACGTGAAGCCGGATGCGGACAGGTCCGCCGTGCGGCGCGCCTACTTCGCCATGTCCAAGCTTTGCCACCCGGATAACTACGCCGAGAAGGATCTGGGACCGCACCTCGTCTACATGGAGAAGATCTTCCAGGCCTGCTCCAAGGCCTACGACGTCCTGGGCAATTCCAAGAAGCGCAAGCGCTACGACGAGTACTTGGAGAAGAAGGCCGATACGGCCCAGATGGCAGGCTCCCTCTCGAGCGAGGGGGGGCTGCACGAGGCCATGGCGAATGCAGGCCCCACCCCGGCGGAGCCAGGACGCTCGGCCATCGATGCCGGTCTCCCTGCGGTCGACGCGAGCCCGCCCTCCCATGTGACGGTCCCCCAATCCTCCTCCAGGACGGCGAACGGGGGGGAGACCGGGGGGGAGACCCCGTCGATCCCGCCTTCCAGGACCCCATCCAGCGCACCTGCGTCCATCCCGCCGGGCACTCCCCCGTCCGTTCCTCCAGGCCTCGATCCCGCGCAGCGCGCGCGCCACGATCAGCTCCGCCGTTCCTGGGGCCAGAAGGCGGCGCGCAAGGGCCTTCTCAAGAGCCTGACCGGGGCGCTATCGTCGGATACGGCCAAGAAGAGCCGGAACCTGATGGAGGAGGCGCGCAAGGCCAGGGACGGCGGCCAGGCGGTCTCGGCGCTGAACGCCCTCAGGACCGCCATCTCCCTGGATCCGGAGAACGCTGAGGCGAGGGTCCTGCTCGGAGAGGTGATGCTGGAGGCCTCCGGCGATCTCGCGCGCCGCTACTTCGAGCAGGCGAGGAGCGAGATGGAGTTCGGGGACTTGGCAACCGCGCTGCTCAGCATCGAGAAGTCGCTGAAGCTCGTCCCCGAGGATCCCGAGTACACGGCGCTCGGAGCCGAGATCATCTTCAACGTGGATGGCGACCTCCATAGGGCATACCGCCTCATCCAGATCTCGGTGCAGCGAGAGCCCAAGAAGCCCAAGCATCATCTCCTGATGGGCAAGATCCTCGTAAAGGCGGGGCTTCCGGCGAGGGCCAAGACCGCGCTCGAATCCGCCCTCCACATGGATCCGAAGCTCGACGAGGCCAAGAGGATCCTCGGCCAGGTGTGAAGGGCCCGGTCGATCCCCGTCAGAACTCGAGGCGCCAGGAGAGGTCCACTCCGAGGTTGCCGACGTTGCTTCCCTCGCCGACCCCCTTCGTATCGTAGAAGCCCTCGATGTCCAGGTTGTCGTTGACCTTGTACGCTATCGTGGCCCGGATGTACGCGCCCTGGCCCGTGGCCTCGTTTCCGCCGATCGACGACAGAGCGCTGACCGAGAACTTCTCGGTGAGCTTCTGCTTGACCATGACCATGGGGACTGCCTTGCCTGATTCGGGGTCGAAGACCGGCACCACGCGGAATTGCTCGATCTGGGCGAACTGTCCTAGGAGCTCGTTCAGGCCGTATGCCCCGATGAATCCCAGGCCCTCGTAGGCCTCCTCGCACGTCATGTCCGAGGCCAGCAGGCAGACGATGTCCTCCTCGCTGAGCGCCGGCTCGGAGTTGACGATGACTTTGAAGTCCTCCGGCGTTCCAACGGCCTGCAGGGTGAGCCGCCAGTCCCTGACGTCACCCACCGCGATCACGTCGAAGTGAGGATCCGTCCGGGAGGCGTTCACGAAGTCGATGATCCCACGCGTGACCTCGAAGGTCTTCTTCTGCCAGACGAGCGTCCCCTTGGTCACGAGGACGCTGCCCAGCAAGAC
>CAZGVR010000129.1:6514-9233 GCA_964528945.1 uncultured Myxococcales bacterium | reverse complement strand
CTGTGCTCTCGTCCCGGTCTACGACAACCGGGAAACGGTCGAGTCCGTGGTGCGCGGCTGCCTCGGGCATGTCACGACCGTGGTGGTCGTGGACGACGGATCCACGGACGGGAGCGGATCGGCCGTCGAGCGGATCGAGGGGGTCAGGCTGGTGCGGCTCCCGTCGAATCGCGGCAAGGGCGAGGCGCTGCGCAGGGGTCTCGAGGAGGCGCGCGCGCTGGGGTTCACCCATGCCATAGCGCTGGACGCGGATGGACAGCACGACCCGGCGTACATCCCGGAGTTCCTCGAGGCCATCGCCGGGAATCCCGGCGCCATAATAACGGGCGTGCGCAGGCTCGAGGAGGCCGAGGCCCCGGGGTCGAGCAGGTTCGGAAGGTCGTTCTCCAACTTCTGGTTCGCCGTGGAGACGTGGCAGACGACGGGCGACGCGCAGTGCGGCTACAGGGCGTACCCGGTCGATCGGACGCTCGCGCTGCGTACCAGGGCGCGCAGGTACCCCATGGAGCACGAGGTGATCGTGCTGGCGGCGTGGAGCGGGATGGACGTGCTCTCCGACGTGGACATGGACGTTCGCTACGGCTCCGGCATCGTCTCGCACTTCGACAAGCTCGGCGACAACGCGAGGTTCTCGGCCCTGAACGCGGGGCTCACGATGGCGAGGTACTCTGGCGCGTGGCGGCTCATGCGCAGGGAGATCCCGCCGCCACCCGGGCCGATCCCCCCATGGGTCCACGGCCGCAGCCTCGGCAACAGGTTCGGCTACCTTTGGTTCGAGATGCTGGCAAGGGCGGGCGGGCCGGACGCGGCCTACCGCTTCCTCGACGTCGTCGTGCCATACTACTGCGCCTTCGCTCCGGGATCGTACAGGAGCGCCTCGCTCGACTACCTGGGGCGCGTCTTCCCGGGCTCATCCCGGGCGGCCCTCCGGATGCACATGTACAGGCACTTCAGGGCGTTCGGCGAGGCGGTCGTGGACCAGGTCATCGTGTCCAGGATGGGCGTGGGAAGCGTGCCGGTGGGCGGTGCGGGGCTCGAGCACATCAGGCACGCGGCGCGCGAGGGCAAGGGACTGATCCTGCTCGGGGCCCACGTGGGCCCGTGGCAGCACGGCGCCGTGAGCCTCGGGGCAGAGGGCGTGACCGTCACGATCGCCGCGGTCGTGAAGGAGGCCCGGGCGCTCGACGCCCACCTGTCGGCGCTGAGGTCCACGTCGCGCATGCCCATGCCGCGCATACTGCACCTGAGCGGCGACACGGCGTTCGGCTCGCTGCCGCTCATCGAGGCTCTGAAGGAAGGCCAGATCGTCGCGCTCCACGGGGACAGGCACCTCACGGGCAAGTCCTCGCCCGTGCGGTTCCTCGGATCCCCGGCATCCTTCTCCCCCGGCCCCTTCGTCCTGTCGGAGATGACCGGGGTCCCGATCGCGGCATGGTTCGCATCCAAGGACCCTGGCGGGAAGGTCACCATCACCGTCCACAGGCCGTTCGGAATCGAGCCGGGCACCAGGAAGGACCGCGGGGCCAGGATCGGCGCTGCGCTCGGGACCTACGTACGGCTCCTCGAGGACCACGTGAGGACCCACCCCTACGACTGGTTCAACTTCTACGACTTCTGGTCCACGGCCGGCAGGGCAGCCACCTGACCGCGGGAGCCGGGCCCGGTGAATACAGCGCGTCGTTGATAAGTCCAGAATACGCATGTATAAAATCGCAAACCCCGCCGGGTGGTGACATGCGGTTCTGCTCGTGGCCAGCGTTATCGACCGTCATCGCGGTGCACGCGCTCTGGCCGGGATCCGCCCTGGGCCAGTCCAAGGAGGACCTCTTGAGCGGGGCGCCCCTCGATCCGAAGGTCGTGGTGGACACGGTGGGCACTGCCCAGGTCTCGCACGCGCTGCTCGGCTGCGCAGCCGGGAAGCTCTCCGCGGGCACGGCCAACATCGACATCTCGGTCTCCCCCTCGGGAAAGGCCACGCTCACCGCGACGACCCCTGCCCTTCCCCAGGACGTGGGCGCATGCCTCGCCGGCGTCATCTCGTCCATGTCGCTGCCGTCCTCGGGTACGGGGGCGAGCCTCACCATCGCCTTCGAGTTCCCTGCGACCACGCCCAAGCCCGGCACGGCCGTGGCCCCGAAGCCGGACATCATGAGCAGCCCCGAGGTCCAGAGCGCGGCCAGGATCAGGAGGGCCGGGCTGGGGCTCCTCATCCCGGGGCTCATAGTCTCGGCCCTGGGCGTGATAGGCCTGGGCGCGGTCCTCGCCGGGGACGACGGCAGCACAACGGGCCTGGGGGTGAGCATAGGCATGATCTCCCTGGGCACGGCGCTCTGGATCCCGGGCGCCGTGCTGGTCTCGTTGGGCAGCAAGCGGCTCGCTGCCGCCCTCCACATGGCGCGTCTCGTGCCATGGCCCGTCCTGGCCCTCACACCCGGCACGAGGTCGGGCAGCCTGATCCTCGGCTGGTGGTTCTGAACGAAAGGAGTTCCCATGAAGAAGCTCTCGATGCTCCTCCCCGCCCTGATCGCAGGCCTGGCATGGCCGGGGGCGGCCGCAGCCCAGGCCGAGCTCACCGAGGAGGCTGTCCAGGCCGTGATCGAGGCGCCGGCCTTCCAGGCGTCCTACCAGGCCTGCTACACCAAGGCCGTGGGAGTCGCCGAGGTGAGCCTCGTGATGATCATCGACGACAAGGGTGGAGCCTCACTCTCGAAGACCGATC
>CAZGVR010000129.1:2115-6504 GCA_964528945.1 uncultured Myxococcales bacterium | reverse complement strand
CCTGCATGGGGATCGCGGTCTCCAAGCTGGCATTCCCGGTCATCGGGCAGGCGTACGAGATCACGTACCCCCTGGCCGTGCCTGCCGCCGCCGCCGTGGCGGTCGCGCCGGTGGTGCCCTACGTCGTTGCCCAGCCGTTGCAGCCGGTACAGCCGGTCGTGTACCAGGACGAGAGTTGGAAGACCATCTACAAGGCCGGCACGGGCAAGATCATCGGCGGCGCCGTGATGCTCGGCCTCGGCGGCGTGTTCTCCATCGTCGGCATAGCCGTGATCGGGGTCGGAGCCTCCATGAACACGGACACCATACTGTACAGCAGCGATGCCGGAGTCCCGTACATGGCGGCAGGCGCAGTCGTGCTGACACTGGGCCTCGTGTTCGTGGCGGTCGGCGGCGCCAAGCTCGGCAGGGGGAAATACCTCAGGAACAAGGCGCTCCAGATGCGCGGCCCGCTGGCCGCTGCCCTCGTGCCGGAGGTCGCGTTCGGGCCGCTGTCCGGCGGCGGCGCGCTCTCGCTCACCTGGAACTTCTAGCAACTCCGGTGAAGGTCCTGTTCGTCCACAGGATGGTCCACCAGGACCCCCTGGGGATCATGTACCTGTCCGCCGCGCTGCGCAGGGCCGGGCACGAGGTCCACTTCGCCGACGCCGCGCTCGAGCCGGCATGGATGGACCGCGCCGTGCGCCTGAAGCCGGGAATCGTGGGGTACTCGGCGCTCACCGGGAGCCAGGGCTTCTTCCTGGACGCGAACCGGGCGCTCAAGCGGCGAATGGATTTCCTCTCGGTGTGGGGCGGACCTCACCCGACCTTCTTCCCGGAGTTCATCGAGGAGGACGGCGTGGACGTCGTCTGCGTGGGCGAGGGCGAGGGCGCCATCGTCGACCTGGCCGGGGCGATGGACGCGGGCGCGGACACCGGCGCCATCCCGAACCTCCACGTGAAGACCGGATCCGGGATCGCGAGGAACGACCCGAGGCCGCTCGTCGAGGATCTCGACTCGCTGCCGCTGCCGGACCGCGGCATCCTCGAGCGATATCCGGAGTACCGCTGCTCCACGACCAGGTCCGTGATCGCCTCGAGGGGGTGCCCTTTCTCGTGCACGTTCTGCTACAACGCGCGCTACCGCGAGATGATGCGGGGCAAGGGGCGGTACGCCAGGCATCGCGGCGTGGACTCTGTCATCGAGGAGTGCGTGCTCAGGGGCGACGATCCCTGGACGACCCAGATCATCTTCAAGGACGATCTCTTCGCGCACGACGAGGGCTTCGTGGCCGAGTTCGCGGACAGGTACGCCCGGGAGGTGAGGCTGCCGTTCCTGTGCAACGTCCGAGCCGACCGGATGACCGAGCGGATGGCCGCCGATCTCGCGAGGGCCGGGGCCAGGGTCGTGCACTTCGGCGTGGAGTCGGGCAGCGACCGCGTGCGCCGGGAGATCCTTCGCCGGCACATCAGCAGGGAGGACATGCTGAACACGGCCCGGTGGCTCCGCGAACGCGGGGTGAAGGTGTACACCTTCAACATAGTGGGCATTCCCGGCGAGACCCAGGCAGAGGCGCTCGAGACGCTGGAGTTCAACGCCAGCCTGCGACCTGACATGGCGGTCTTCACCATGTTCCAGCCGTACCCCAGGACTCCACTGGGCGAGAGGGCCGTGGCCATGGGCTGGTGCGATCCGGGGTACGGCGGTTTCCGTCCGAGCTACTACGAGAACTCCATGCAGCGGCTGCCGGGCGCTCGCAGGTACACGAACATGGTCCACCTCTTCCCGGCCGCCACGCGCTCCGCGCTCCTCAGGTGGATGATGCCGGGCCTCCTGCCGCTCCCTGTCACGCCGGCCTACAGGGCAGCCGACTTCGTTTACAAGTCCGTCCGCTTCGTCTTCGCGCTCGAGATAGTGCCGCTTCGCGACGTCGCGCTCTACAGCGGGCGCTGGGTGCCTACCGAGCCCGGGCCCAGGCCCCGCGCACACGAAAGCCCTTGCTATCGATGATGCCAGTTGCTAAGAAGTGACGCCACCGCGGGACCACGACCATGACCAGGGAAAGCATAGAAAAGGAGATCCACCGCCTCCTCGTGGAATCCTTCGAGATCCCGCGGGCCGACATCCGCCCGGACGCGAACCTGTTCGAGGAGCTCGGCCTGGACAGCCTGGACGCGATCGACATGCTCCTCAGCATGGAGACCTTCGTGGGCCAGCGGCTGGACGACGGCGACAAGGAACGCGCGAAGAAGATCCGCACCGTTGACGACATCGTCGTCTTCGTCATGGACCTCGCCTCCAGAAGCCCGACGAACTGAGCATGCCGGCGACACCGAGGACCGATGAGGCCCTGGGTACGTACCTGGATGGCTGCACGGTCTCGCATGCCGGCCCGGGCAGCGCCGTGGCCACCGGCACGGTGAGGCGGACCTTCCCCGGATTCGAGGGGCACTTCCCCGGGAGGCCCATCCTGGCCGGGGCCTTCCAGGTCGATATGCTGGCCCTGCTCGCCAGGGACGTCGTGCCTGCGGGATGGTCGCTCGCCCTCATCGGCCACGCGCGCTTCAGGAGGGTCGTCCTGCCCGGCGATCGCGTGGAGATGGAGGTCTCGTCGCAGCCGGCGGGCGGATCGGACCTCCGCGTGAGGGCGTCCATGGTCTCGCAGGGCGGGAAGGCCTGCGTGGCCACGCTCGTCTTCCGGTCCGGCCCTGCCGGTTGACGCGCTGCTCCTGGGCTTCCTTCAGTAGAAGCCGGGCGGGACCGGGATCACGCAAACGGAGTCGACGCAGATCTGGTCGTCCGCGCAGTCCTCGCTCGTGAGGCAGGAGAGGGTCGCGGCGGTGGCCTCCGCCTCTCCGGGAGCCTCCGCCTCGTCCGACCCGCCGGGTTGCTCCGGGCCCGGCCCGGAGGCGGCCGTACCCCCGCATGCCTGTGCGATCGTCCCGCATGCGAGGCAGAGCACGAGCAGCAAGCGGGATCCCCCGGCGCCGCTCATGTCCAGCTCACCTCGGCCGGACGCTTCCCGATGTTCTCTATGATCGTGCTCCCGTCGGGCAGGCTCCTCGAGACGAGACGGCCCCGCTCGTCGGCGACCTCCCTCGCGCACGAGATCCCCGATCTCGGAGAGACCATGACCATCCAGGCCTGCTGCGGCAGCCGCGCACGCGACGCGCTCGTGGGCACCTCGACGACCGGCCTTACGCCGATCGTCACGGATCCGAACAGCGGTGCGGTCGATCCCCATGCAGACAGGAGGCCGTGGACGAGGATCCCAGCGTTGTTCCGCACGGCATCCGATGGCGCGCCGGTCAGTATCCCGGTGGCGACGCAGGTCAGGACCAGGGAGTAGGTCTCGGCCTCGAGGAACGCCTGTCCGTTGTACACGAGCCTGAGGTTGACCTCCTCCATCTCGAGGACGTCGGACTCGCCGGGCACGGACTGCCCGATCCTGGGCCTCGACAGATCGAAGTCGCCCAGGAACGAGGCCGCCAGCCATTCCTCCGTGCGCTTGCCGCTGCGCCACATTGAGCGCGAGGCATCGTAGAGATCGATCATCTTCCGGACCCCGGAGGACCAGTCCACGAGCGTGTAGTGCAGCAGCGTGTCGTTGCCCTTGAAGTACTGGAACCCGAGCCCGTGAACGGCGAGCGAATCGCGGAAGCATCCGAGGGCGGCCGCGGGGTCTGCCGAGACCGGGTACAGGAAATCCGCCCGGAAGAAGGATCGCTCGCCCATGAAGATGCCGAGGGCCATGGTCTCGATCGCTCTATACACCCTGAGCGCGGGCCCGGCAAAGATCGAGGTCGCTCGCCGGCTGCATCCGCGGGCTTGCGTCCTGGACTCCCCGGATCCCGCGTGCTAGCCTTCACTCGAACCGGGAGGTTGGCATGGCCTTCTTCGACTTCGACCGGAAGGTGCAGACGCTCCTCATCGCCGGGGCGCTCGCCTCGTTGTCCGCCTGCGGCGGCACCACGAACCTGGACGGGAACTCCGACGCCTCTTCCGAGGGTGACGACCCGGCGTGGGAGGGAGTGGATCCGCCGCCCGACGCGTTCGATCCGCCGATCGATCCCCCGATCGACGTGCCGGTGGACACCTTCGACGCGTGGGACGACGGCGGGCCGGTGGACCCCGCGGTCGACGTCCTGGACCCGGACATGCACGGGATCTGCCCCGATCCGTCCACATGGGCCATCCAGGTCACGGATCACTCGGTCGCATGGCCGGTCGGGACCTTCAGGATCGCGCTCAACATACTGCCCGGGTTCGTGGACGACGGCACCTTCGTGGTGACGGCGCTCAAGAAGGAGATCCTCGACGTCCGCACCATGACGCCGGGCGAGTACGAGATCGACTACCGCTGGACCGGAGCGCTGGAGCACGGCTGGTGGGACTGGGACCGTCTGGAC
>CAZGVR010000129.1:0-2105 GCA_964528945.1 uncultured Myxococcales bacterium | reverse complement strand
GCATCGACTCGTACGGCACGCACGAGCGGGCCCTCGCGGCCCAGCAGATCCTGTGCGTGACCGACGGGTCCATCTGGGTGGGCTGGGGGACGACGGGGGACGAGTGCATGGTCGTGGACTGCGTTCCCGACTCCATGGAGAGCCAGTCGCAGGAGAGCGGCCAGCCGCTGCCCCGCGGCGTCCTCTCCACGGACCTCGCTGCCACCCGCGCGGCCGACGGCTCGGTGCAGCTCAGGGTGAGCGCGGCCGGACAGGCGGCCAGGGGAGCGTCCCACGAGTGGAGCGCCTCGGGCGGCACGCTGGACGCGACGGGGCCCAGGGCCTCGTGGCGCCCGCCCGAGGAGCCCGGCGTGTACACGGTGCAGGTGGTCACGTCCTCGGGCGATGCCGTGAGCATCGACGTCTACAAGCTCGTCGTGTCCGGTTGAACGCGCCCATCGACATCCAGGGCCTTGCCAGGTCCATCTTCGATGCGGTGCCGTTCCTTCGCCTGCTGGGCATAGAGGTCGTGTCCGCGAGCCCGGAGAAGGTGGTCGCCTCGCTCGCGGCGCGCGAGGATCTCGTGGGCAACCCGCACCAGCAGATCCTCCACGGCGGGGTGATCTCGGCGGTCATGGACTCGGTGGGCGGTCTCGTGGCCATCCTCAAGTACATGAGCACGCTCGACGTGGACGGGGATCCCGAGGCCTACATGAAGGCGCTCGAGCGCGTGGCCAAGTTCGCGACGATCGACATGAGGGCGGACTACCTGTCCCCGGGCCGCGGGACCCGCTTCGTGTGCGAGGGGACGATCCTGAGGCTCGGACGGCACGTGGTGGTGTCCAGGATGGAGTTCCGAAACGAGGAGAACGCGCTCGTCGCAGTCGGGACCGGGACCTACAACTACTGACGGATCGGCCGGCGCGGCCAGGGTCAGATGCTGGCCGGCACGAGGTTCCAGGTGATGACGCCCTTGGGCAGGGGCATGATGTCCTCGCGCACGAGCTTCCCGTTCTTCCACGCGTAGCGTGACAGCCTGTGCTGGTCGTCGGCAGCGACCCATATCTCGCGCGCGCCGTCGCCGTCGACGTCCGCGACCACGGTCGCGTGCTCGAAGCCCGAGCTCTCGGCCTCGAAGTTCTCCGCGGCCCAGCCGCCGCCCTGAGCCTGCCTGAGCAGCCAGAGCCCGGTCTTCATGGCCGCTGCCACCATCTCGTTCCTTCCGTCGCCGTCCACGTCCCCCCACGACAGGAACCTGCACTGCGCGTCGTCGATGGTCGCCGCGACCCTGGAGGCCGGGGCCGCGCCCTCGAAGGTGAACTCCCTGATCTCGACCGGCTGCTTGATCCGGGTCACGCCTGCCACCTTCTCGAGCTCGGCCTCCAGGACCGCGAACAGGCTCGCCTTGCCGTCGCCGTCCACGTCTGCCGCCAGTATCTCCTTGACGTGCCGTGTGTCCCAGCTGCCCACGACGCTCTTCACCCATCCCTTCCCGTCCCACCGGAACATGACGACCTCGCCGCCCTGCGACTTGCCCACGACGTTCGGCTTCGAGGGTGTCGCGAAGAACTCCTTCCTTCCGTCGCCGTCCACGTCGCCGATCTCGATCTCGTGAACGAAAGTGTCGGCCGCCCTCTCGACCTCGGCCACCTTCCACCCGCTCCCCTCCCGTGAAACGACCGCGATCACGCCCTGGTCGTGCGTGGCGATCACGATCTCGTCCTTGCCGTCGCCGTTCACGTCTCCGATCTCCATGTCGCGAAGCCTGTCGAACTTCCCGCCGAAGGAGGTCTCCCAGAGCGTCTCGGATCTCCAGCCGCCCGGCGCGAACCACCAGAACTTGAGCATGGCCTTCATTGCCCCGGCCGTGAGGATCCCCTTGCGCCCGTCGGGCATGGTCATTGGCACGGCCTTGTGGAACACGTTGCTGTCCGGATCCTCGACCAGGACCTCGGTCCAGCCGGCGGCCGTCCTCCTGACGATGTCCAGCCTGGCAGGGCCGGGCCTGGGCTTGCCGCCCTCCTCCACGAACTGCGACTGCACGACCAGCATGGCCGGCAGCGGCCCGCCCTCGAGGGGATCGCGGCGCGCGCCGGTCGCCAGCGGCGGCGTCACGGTCGCCTGAT
>CAZGVR010000128.1:5562-9237 GCA_964528945.1 uncultured Myxococcales bacterium | reverse complement strand
CCCCACAGGTTGATGGACAGGAAGCCCGTGAAGTCCATCGTCACGACGGTCGGCCAGATCATCGACGAGCACTTCTACGTGTCGAAGAGCCACCTCGCGGCCCTGGACATGGACCTGGGATCCCTGGAGGAGAGAATCGAGAAGGGCGATGACCTCGAGCTGAAGATCAGGAAGCTCGTCGAGGACGTGCCAGGCGTCGTCCGCATATCCTTCGCCACCTTCGGGTCGGGCCCGCCGGTCGGCAAGCCGGTCGAGATCAGGATCCTCGGCGACGATCTCTCGGCCCTCAAGAGGCACTCCGGGACGATCGGGACGGCCCTCCGGGGCGTGAAGGGCGTGGTGGACGTGCACGACACGCTCTCGCTCGGCAAGGAGGAGCTGAGGATCCTCCCGCGCGAGGACGATGCCGCGCTCTACGGCATGAGCGTGGCCGCCATAGCCGCGACCGTGAGGAACGCGCTCGAGGGCCACGTCGCCACGACCATGAGGGCCGCAAACGGTGACGAGGTGGACGGCTTGGTCAAGCTCAGGCCCGAGTCGGCCGACTCGGTCGACGACGTGCGCTCGCTCAGGCTCATGACCCCAAAGGGCCCGATCCCGCTCGGGAGGATCGCGGACCTGGAGGTCGGCCGAGAGCTCTCCGAGATCAACAGGCGCGACGGCGAGCGGTTCGCCACGGTCATGGCCGACGTGGTGAAGGGGGTGGCGACATCCGACTCCGTGAACACCGCGATGAAGAAGACGTTCGCCGATTTCGGCTCGCAGAACCCCGGGTACAGGCTGCAGTTCGGCGGGGAGGCAGAGGAGCAGCAGAAGAGCTTCGGCTCGCTCTACAAGGCCTTCCTCCTCGCGCTGTTCCTCATCTACATCATCCTGGGGGCGCAGTTCAGGTCCTTCGTGCAGCCGCTCATCGTGATGACGGCCGTGCCCTTCTCGTTCATAGGCGTGTTCCTGGGGCTCCTCGCCATGCGCCTCTCGTTCTCGCTGATCGCCCTCATCAGCGTGGTGGGGCTTGCAGGCGTCGTGGTGAACGACGCGCTCGTCCTCGTGGACTTCGCCAACAACATGGTGGCAGAGGGCAAGCCCGCGGCAGTGGCCGCCGTGGAGGCCGGGAAGGTCAGGATCCGAGCGGTGATCATGACGTCCTCGACAACGATAGGCGGCCTCGC
Source organism: uncultured Myxococcales bacterium (assembly GCA_964528945.1). Classification (GTDB taxonomy): domain Bacteria; phylum Myxococcota_A; class Polyangia; order DRWM01; family DRWM01; genus CAZGVR01. The sequence continues at coordinate 8,068 of CAZGVR010000128.1, read as the reverse complement.
CCCGCTGGCCTTCGGCATCGGCGGCACGAGCGAGCTGTGGAAGCCGATGGCAACCACGATGTGCTGCGGGCTCGCGTTCGCGACCTGCCTGACCCTGTTCATGATCCCGTCGTTCTACTGCATCGTGGACGACGTGCGGCGGCTCGGCCGCCGCGTGCTCCGCATGGACGATCCGGCGCCCGGGATCACCTCAGGTAGATGATGCCCAGGACCACGGCCGCCCACACCATGATGTTGGCGATGAACGGGAAGTCCCGGAGTATGCCGTCCGTCGGGCTCTCTGCGCTCGACCTGCGGTTCACGAGCATCGTGAACCTGAACAGGCCGAACAGCACGAAGGGCACGGTGACCACGAACCAGCGCGTGCCGAAGTACTCGAGCGTGTGCCCGGACAGCGTGTAGACCGTGTAGGCAACGGCCGTGAGCACTGCCACCACGTACATGGCAGCCGCCACGAACGACGGCCTGTAGTGCCTGAGCACCGGGCGGTGGCTGGTCGAATCAGCGCTCTCGAAGAGCTCGTGGCGTCTCTTGCCGAGCGCGAGGAACAGCGCGAGGAGGAACGTGCACCCCAGGAGCCACGCCGAGGGCTTCACGTCCACCGCGAAGCTTCCAGCCAGCACCCGCAGGAGGAAGAAGGTCGCTATGAAGCCCACGTCCACGAGGAAGACGTTCTTGAGCCAGAACGAGTAGCCCAGGTTCAGGATGAGGTAGGAGACCGCGGTCAGGGTGAACGGGATGCCCAGCAACACCGCCCCGACCACCGAAACCCCGAACAGGAATGCGGCGAAGGCCGCGGCCACGTGGATCGGGACCTTGCCGCACGCTATGGGACGGTTCCTCTTGACCGGGTGAAGCCTGTCCTTCTCGAGATCCACTATATCGTTGAGGGTGTACACGGCGCCGGCGGACAGGCAGAACACGAGGAAGGCCCCCAGGCTCCTGCTCGCGCTCGTCAGCACGTCGGCCTCCTTCGCGAACACGACCGGTGCCAGCACGAACAGGTTCTTGACCCACTGGTGGGGTCGCAGCGTCCTCATGAGCCCGCCGAGCATCGCGCGGAATATGGCATGCCGGTCCAGGCATGGCAACAGAGGATCCGTGTTGAAGACCGGGGTGGGCCAGGGGTAATGTGTGCGTGTGCGCGCCTCCATGGCCATCGCGATCGCCATCCTGACGTCCACGTGCAGCGGCCCGTGCCGCAAGGCGCCCGCGCAGGACGCCTCGCAGGACGTCCGGCAGGTGGATGAGCCGGCAGGCGAGGAAGGGACCGGCGCCGCGACCCTGGACGAGCCGGCCGCGCCCCTCCCTGGCGGGGTGATTCCGCTCTCTGAGCCGGACAGGGCGGTCTTCTGGGGATCCCCGGAGGACGACGTGCCTTCGTTACGCGTGGACAGCAGGCACTATGTGCACACGAACGAGCAGAGGCACTTCCTCTTCTTCAAGTACATGGACTGCGCCGGCGCCGGGTACCTGGGCGTGGGCTCGGACCAGAACTACACCATGATAGCGAGGTGCAAGGCCGACTTCGCGTGGATCGTGGACTACGACGAGATCGTCCCGCTCCTCCACGCGGTGCACAGGACCTTCATCCTCGAGTCCCCGACGCCCGAGGAGTTCGTGTCGCGATGGACGGAGGAGGGATCGGCCCGCTCGATCGAGATGATAAGGGAGAGGGAGGCCGGGAACCCGCGAGTCGCGGACCTCGAGAAGATCTACGCCAAGTACAGGAAGAAGCTCCTCGCCCACTTCGAGGCCATATCCGGGCGCAAGCACGCGGGCAAGCCGGCCACGTGGCTCGGGGACCCCGGCGATTACGAGCGGATCCGCGGCATGTTCATGGCCGGCCGGATCCGGCCGATGCTCGGCAACCTCCTGGCCGACCGTGCGATCGCCGGCATAGGCACGGCGGCGAGGGACCTCGGCGTGCCCATACGCGCCATCTACCTCACGAACGTCGAGGAGCTCGTCACCTACAACGACCCCATGAGACAGAGCTTCCGCTCCCTTCCCGTCGACGGCTCCTCGGTCGTCCTGAGGACGCTCGCCTACACGAACGGGTACGAGATCGCCGACAACAAGTGGCACTACAACATCGAGAAGGCCCTCGACTTCCAGGAGAGGCTCGGCACCAGGATCACGAAGATCCAGGTGTTCATGCACGCCAGGAAGGAGACCGGCGTGAAGGGCGTCTCGACCCTGGGATTCTAGCCGCGCCCGGCTCATGCCGTCCTTGTCCGCAGCGGCTCTCGAATGTAGTATCGCCCCTGCCATCGGAGGTGAAGCATGACGGGTATTATCGACGTTAAGGGGCGCGAGATCCTCGATTCCAGGGGCAATCCCACGGTCGAGGTCGAGGTCCACCTCGAGTGCGGAGCGGTCGGAGTGGCCTGCGTACCCTCCGGCGCCTCGACCGGGACGCACGAGGCTCTCGAGCTCAGGGACGGCGATCCCAGGCGCTACGGCGGCAAGGGAGTCCGGAAGGCGGCGGAGAACGTCAACACCG
>CAZGVR010000128.1:2705-5545 GCA_964528945.1 uncultured Myxococcales bacterium | reverse complement strand
CCTGGACGCAACGCAGCAGTCGACGGTGGACGGGACGCTCCTGGAGCTGGACGGCACGCCCGACAAGAGCCGGCTCGGCGCGAACGCCATCCTGGGTGTGAGCATGGCGACAGCGAGGGCCGCGGCCTCTGCCCTGGATCTCCCCCTCTTCCGCTATCTGGGGGGGATCGGTGCGCGGGTGCTGCCCACTCCGATGTGCAACGTCCTGAACGGCGGGTCCCACGCGGACAACAACGTCGACATCCAGGAGTTCATGATCATGCCCGTCGGCATGACTTCGTTCAGGGAGGCCATCAGGGCTTCCGCCGAGATCTTCCACGCACTGCGCAAGGTCCTCTCCGGCCGGAAGCTCTCGACCGGCGTGGGCGACGAGGGCGGCTTCGCGCCGGATCTCGAGTCCAACGAGCAGGCGCTCCAGCTCATGGCCGAGGCCATAGGGAACGCGGGCTACCGTGCCGGCCAGGACGTGGCGATCTGCCTCGACGCGGCCGCCAGCGAGTTCTGGAACCCGGAGGCGAGGCGCTACGAGCTCGCAAGCGAGAAGAGGTCGCTCACGAGCGCCGAGATGGTGGACTACTGGGCTCGGCTCGTGGACGAGTACCCGGTGCTCTCGATCGAGGACGGGATGAGCGAGGACGACTGGGACGGCTGGAAGCTCATGACCGACAGGCTCGGCAAGCGCATCCAGATCGTGGGGGACGACCTTTTCGTCACCAACCCTGCAAGGCTCGCGATGGGGATCGAGCGTGGCGTCTGCAACTCCATCCTGGTGAAGCTGAACCAGATCGGGACCGTGACCGAGACCCTGAAGACCATGGACCTGGCGGCCTCCGCGAGGTACTCCTGCGTGATCTCCCACAGGTCGGGCGAGACCGAGGATACGATGATAGCGGACCTCAGCGTCGCCACCTGCGCCGGGCAGATAAAGACCGGATCCCTGTGCCGCTCCGAGAGGATCGCGAAGTACAACCAGCTCATCAGGATCGAGGAGCACCTCGGTCCCGATGCGGTGTACGCAGGGCGGACCAGGATGAGGAATGCAGTGTAGCTGTACTGAATGCTGTTGTCGCGGGTTGCTCCCTGTGCTAGCTTGCCTGATGGAACTACAACCCGTGAGCGTCGGAGGGCGGCGAAGTGGCGGAATCCTTCAACGGGGTGGCGATCTTCTCCGCAACGAAGTTCAAGGAGCGCGAGGAGCTGGGCGAAACCATCAACGCCTGGATCAAGCAGCACCCGAACGTCAGCATCCCCCAGGATCCCCCGCCCCCGGGCTACCCCCCGCACAGCGGCGTTGGTATCCTTGCCGAGATGACCAAGGGAGAGCACATACTCGTCATCGAGGACTGCGAGACCGTCCGCGATCTCATGGGCGACATCCTGGGAGGGGCCGGGTACACGTGCTCCCTGGCCCCGGACGGATCCTCGGGCCTCGAGATGGCCCAGCGCAAGCCGCCGGGCCTGGTGCTCCTGGACTTCATCATGCCCCGCATGAACGGCTTCCAGTTCATGCAGGCCTTCCGCAAGGTCGAGAACCAGAGGGACATCCCGGTGGTGCTGGTGAGCGTGAAGGCCGACGGGATGGGGGAGAAGTTCATGCGCGCCACCGGCGCGGTGGACGCGCTCACCAAGCCGTTCACGATGGATAGCCTCGTGACCGTGGTCCAGCACGCGCTCTCGAGGGCCAAGCGGAAGGAGTCCTCCGAGGCCGGGTCCGCCAAGCCTTTCCTGGGATCGGATCGGTACGATCGCCCGACGATCCCCGACATGAACGCCGAGTCCAGCCGCGCGCTCCAGGGGATCCGCGAGCGTCTCCTGCATCGCGTCTCCGAGACGCTGGCGCAGTCGGGCCCGGCGAGCTCCGTGGACGAGATCCTGGCCCAGGCCTTCTCCGACGAGTTCCTCGGCGGCCTGGCGGCCGACTACGCCTCGGTGGACCCTTCGGCCGGGGTCGCATCCTTCGCCGGGTCCACGGACACGGTGAGCGTCGGCGAGATCATGCAGCTCCTGCTCCACGGCCAGTTGGAGGGCAGGCTGGAGATCCAGGGGCCCGGGATGCTGGCCCACATCTACCTCAGGAGCGGCAGGGTCGCGCTCGCGCGGCTCAGCGGCGGCCCTGACGAGTTCCTCCTCGGGCGCTACCTTCTCAAGGAGGATCTGGTGACGCGCGAGGAGCTGCGTCGCATCCTCGACAACAAGGAGGACAAGCAGCCTCTCGGGGAGAGGCTGATCCGCATGGGGATCATCTCCCGGGACGACCTGGTCGCTGCCCTCACGGAGCAGACCACCGAGGTGCTGTTCGAGGTCCTCAGGTGGCATTCGTCCAGGTACAGGTACGTCTCGGGCCCGATGCCGCCGGACCTGGCCGCCATAGAGCTTCGCATCCCGGTGGGCGAGGCGCTCCTCGAGGGGCTCAGGCGGGTCGACGAGTGGCGGATGATCGAGAAGCAGATCCCCGACTTCGACGTGGTGCCCGTGAGGACGGCCGCGGGCCTCGAGGCCATGGGCCCCGAGACCTCCCTCTCGGCCGAGGAGGCCAGGATCTTCGACTTCGTGAACGGCGCCAGGACCGTGCGCCAGGTGATCCAGGAGAGCCGCCTCGGCTCCTTCGAGGCCTGCAAGATCCTCTACCGGCTCCTGACCATGAAGGTGATCCGCAAGATGGTGCCGGCTTGAGATCGAGGCGATTCCCGGTCCTCATGGCCGCAGGTCTCCTCGCGGGCTGCCCGGGCGGCGGAGGGACGCACCATCCGGAAGGGCCGGATGGCAGGATCGAGCCGGGCGGGACGCAGGCCGTGCTGCTCGTCGCGAGCCCCACCACCTCGCCCTGGCCGGGCGGCGGC
>CAZGVR010000128.1:0-2695 GCA_964528945.1 uncultured Myxococcales bacterium | reverse complement strand
GACGAACGACAGGCTTTTCGCCTGGGTCGGGGAGCGGATCGACAGGGCGCAGGTGTCGAGTCTTGCGCCGCTCCTCCCCTCGCCGGAAACGCAGAGGGGGAACCGCCGGCGCTGGCGGGAATTCTGGTCGGGCGGCGGCGGCCAGGGATCCGTGGTGGCGATGCTCCACCAGGGGACCGCGGTCGCCGTCCTGGACGGCGGCGGCGGCAAGTGGGTCCGCGTGAGGACCGCGGAGCCCTTCGCGATCGAGGGGGAGGTTCGCGCATCGGATCTGGGGTGCCGGCTCACCTCGGAGCTGCCGCTGAGGACCTCCCCGGATGCCTCGCAGACGGATGGTGTGGCCCTGGGAATGCGCGGGTGCATGGTGAGCGTGCTCGACTCGAAGGAGGGCTGGCTCAGGGTGGAGACCGCGCCCGAGCCCTTCACGTGGTACGAGGCCGGCCCCGGCGAAGGCGATCCGGTCGTCTCCCACACCGTGCACGGCGGGTACGTAGTGGAGGGGTGGGTGCCCACCGATCGGTGCTCGGCTTCGGAGAAGCCGTTCTACCCGAAGAGCCCGAAGGACGGCAGCCTCGTGATGATCGGGGGGGACGGCACACGGCTCAATGGGGCGCCGGGGGGAACGGCGAGCCAGCTGCCTGGAAAGGCCCTCCCATGGACCAGGTGGGTGGCCACCGGGACCGACGGTCCATGGAGCCACGGCCGGACCGACGGGCAGGTGGTCGTGTGGGGCTGGGTGCAGACGTCGGTACTCGCCCCGCTGCCGAACACGAATCCGCTCAACAAGCTGGCGGAGCGCAAGGTGAAGGATCACGAGGTCGTCGGCCCCTCGCCGGTCGAGGATGGAGACGGCGCGGAGATCGTGCTCCTGCCGGTCGGCACCGAGGTCCTCCTGCTGGCAGAGGACTCGCGCGGGTGCAAGGTGAGGTCCCTGCCGCCCATCGAGGTCGAGGGGTGGATGCCGTGCGACGATCTGCGCGACGTCTCCACGATGCCGGAGGCCGCGATCGACTACGGCCTGCTGGACGGAGGCGCCCCGCCGCCCGAGCGCGGCCCGATCCCCAACCCCACCCCCTGGCCCTGATCCGGGGCAGGCCGCCCTGCCCAGCCTTCTCTGGACTTGCGCATCCTTTCGGATTAAATGGTCCGCCATGCTCTACTCCCAGGCGTTCATACCCACGACGAGGGACGTGCCCAAGGAAGCCACCATGGCCAGTCACGTCCTGCTCCTCAGGTCCGGCTGCGTCCGGATGCTCTCCAAGGGGATCTACAGCTATCTCCCCATGGGCTGGCGGGCCGTGAACAACGTGGCCCGGGTCGTGCGCGAGGAGATGAACCGCGCAGGCGCCCAGGAGATCCTCATGCCCTTCGTCCATCCTCGCTCGCTATGGGAGGAGACCGGGAGGTGGGAGAAGTTCGGCCCGGAGCTTCTCAGGTTCAAGAACCGCGAGGGCGCCGAGTACGTGATCGGTCCCACGCACGAGGCGGCGGTCACCGACATAGTGAGGAGGGAGGTCCGCTCCTATCGCCAGCTCGGGTTCAACCTGTACCAGATCCAGACCAAGTACCGCGACGAGCCGCGCCCCCGTGCCGGCATCCTGAGGGGACGCGAGTTCATCATGAAGGACGCCTACTCCTTCGACCCCGACGGGCCGACCGCGCGCGAGTCCTACAAGCGCATGGTGGTCGCCTATGCCCGGATCATGTCGCGCCTCGGCCTCTCGTTCAGGGCCGTCCAGGCCGACACCGGGGCGATCGGGGGCGACCTGAGCCACGAGTTCCAGATCACGACGCCGAGCGGCGAGGACGTCCTCGTGCTCTGCGACGCGTGCGGCTACGCGGTCAACGTGGAGATGGCGCCGGCCTACGGGCCGGGATGGCAGCCTGCGCCCGCGGCAGGGGCGGGGTCTCCGCGCGAGGAGGTCCACACGCCGGGGGTGCACACCGTCGAGGAGGTCTGCGCGTTCCTGAAGGTGGGTCCGGCGGAGATCGTGAAGACCGTGCTCGTGCACGACGGGGCCGGCGTGCACGCCGTGCTCGTGAGGGGCGATCGCGAGCTCAACCTGCTCAAGACGGCGAAGCTCCTCGGCGTGCGCGAGGTCTTCCTCGCAGGCGACGATGACGTCAGAAATGCGACCAAGGCCGAGGTCGGGTTCGCCGGCCCGATCGGCCTCGAGACTCGAGTCGAATCGGTCCTGGCGGACCGCGAGGTCGAATCGATGGACGGCTTCGTGTGCGGCGCCAACAGGACCGACTACCACCTGAGGAACGCGCGGATCGGCGACGTGCGCACGGACGTCCGGTTCGCTGACCTGAGGAGGGTGGCTGACGGCGACGGCTGCCCGCGCTGCGGCAAGCCGGTGCACACGGAGCTGGGGATCGAGGGCGGACAGACCTTCTACCTCGGCACGATCTACTCGGACAAGATGGCGGCTACGTTCCTCGACGCCGAGGGCAAGTCCAGGTCCATAGAGATGGGCTGCTACGGCATCGGCGTCACGCGCCTGGTCGCGGCCGCGATCGAGCAGCACCACGACGACAAGGGGATCATCTGGCCGATCGAGGTGGCGCCGTTCCACGTCCACGTGATCAGGATCGGGACCGGAGACGAGATCGCGTCGCGCGCGCAGGCCATCCACGATGCTCTCGAGGCGGCCGGCCTGGCGGTCCTCCTGGACGACAGGGAGGAGCGCCC
>CAZGVR010000127.1:3284-9271 GCA_964528945.1 uncultured Myxococcales bacterium | reverse complement strand
CCGAGGACCCTGGAGGCGTCGGACATGAACCTCCCGAGCGATTCGCCCCAGCCCAGGCACATCTCGACCGTTTCCGCGGTCCCGGGGATCGCCCTGCCCCGCTTCTCGAAGAGCGGCTGCCAGTGATCGTGGATCGCCCGTACCCTCCTCGCCAGGGAGTCCCGGTCGCCGGTGAGATCGAGCATCCGTAGACCGCGCCTGCCGGCCTTGTCCTCGTAGGCTGGCCCGATGCCGCGCAGCGTGGTCCCGATCTTGCTCCCGGGTTCGCTCGAGGCCTCGCCGAGCGCGTCGGCCTCGCGATGCACGGGAAGTATCACGTGGGCCCGGCGCGCGATGACCAGCCTCTCGGGAGTGAAGCGGCCGAGGACCGGCTCGATGCCCCTCATCTCGGCGAGCAGCACGCCGGGGTCCACGACCATGCCCTGGGACAGGATGCACCTCACGTGGTCCCTGAGGGCCCCGGACGGGAGCAGGTTCAGGACTATCGTCCTGTCCTCCAGCACCACCGTGTGCCCGGCGTTGTTCCCGCCCTGGTAGCGCACCGTGACGTTGGCGAACTCGCCGAGGAGGTCGACGAGCTTGCCCTTGCCCTCGTCGCCCCACTGGAGGCCTGTCACGACTATGACGCTCATCGGCGGGGGACTCTATTCCGCCGAGGGGTCGAGCGCAAGACCGTGCCGATCAGGAGCCGGGGATGGTCACCTTCTCGAACTCCTGCTCGCGCACATCCTCGACGGAGTATCCGCCGCCGGTGGAAGGGTCTAGCGTGTAGCGCTCGATCGACCTGACGCCGCTCCTGTCCACGTCGAACACGTGGAACGTGGAGAGCATGTAGGGAGCGAGCCTCCCGTGCCGGGTCGCGGAGGCCACGCCGACGATGCGCCAGCTCGCCCCGCCTGCTCCGTCCGCGATGTGGTACATGTTCCTGTGGATGTGGCCGTGCAGGACGAGCGCGTTCCGGTCGCCCAGTGACCGGTAGAGGAGGGGATAGTCGGGCAGCCCCCGGATCTTGATCGCGAGCGGTCGCGAGCTCCAGACGTACGGGGGATGGTGGATCAGGATCACGGGAAACGAGCGCTGGACGTCCGTCCGGGACAGGAGGCTCTCGAGCCTTGCTGACTGGGAGATCCCGATCCTCCCGCCGGCCAGGAAGGGCATACGCGCATAGCATGAATCCATCCCGATCACGGCCACGCCTTCCCTGACCCTGACGGCGGGGAAATCGCCGCCGCCGGGCGGATCCCCCCGCATGTACGGATCGAGGTAGGCCCTGATCCTGTTCGACCTGTCGGCGCCGCGAGTGTATCGGTCGTGATTCCCCGGAATCACCGTTATACGGTCGGGACCGAGGCCGATCTTGTCGAGCATCAGGCGGAGGTCGGCGAACTCGACCCCGAGCGACAGGTTGGTGAGGTCCCCGGTCACTGCGATGTGATCCGGGGAGGCTGCCCGCACGGCCTCCACGATCCTCCCTAGCATGCCGCTGTCGTGCTGGAACGAGCGGAACAGGACGAGGTTGAGCCAGCCCGTCAGCCTCTTGTTGGCAAACCGGGCGGGCGGCACGTCCATGCGCGCCAGGTAGTGGATGTCGGAGAGGTGGACGAGCCGCATCGGCCGCAATTTAGGGTGGAGGGCGGCCCCGGTCAAGGAACGGGGCGGGAACGGGCCGGGCGAAGTTGAGAATGGCGTGGCGATGGGGTAGACCACGGCGTCGACAGCACAGGGAGGGAGGGCCATGTTCAACGAAGAGATCCAGGCGGTCGTGAGCAGGATGGACGGTCTCGCCATCGGTTGCATCCTCATGGACAGGGAAGGCATAACGCTCGCGAAGGTGGGCAAGGATCCCGATCCGTCCATGGACGCGGAGACCCTTGGCATGGAGTACTCCGTCATGCTGAAGAGCGCCAAGAAGACGGCCGACATGGTGAACGCCGGCGCCGTGAACGAGCTCTTCGTGAGGAACGAGAAGTTCACGACCCTCATCTTCATCGTTAACGAGGAGTACTTCATCGCACTGTTCGTCAAGCCCGGAGGGAACATGGGCAAGGGGAGGCTCCTGCTCAGGGCCGCAGCTTCCCGGGTCCGGTCCGATCTCTGATCGGCCGGGTACGGCCCTCCGCCCTTCATGACGAGCCCCCATCTCTTCGCAGGCATCGACGAGAACGGACTCGGCCCCAGGATGGGGCCGCTGGTGGTCACCGGCGTCTGGGTTCATCTCGCGGAAGGCGGCTACGATCCCGGGGCGCTGCGCGAGGCGCTGGCAGTGCCGTTCGACGTCCGCGACAGCAAGAGGGTGTTCAAGCAGGCAGGCCTCGCCAGGGGGGAGACCGCGGCCCTCTCGTTCGTGGGCAGCCTGACCGGGGAGATCCCGTCGTCGGCCGGATCGCTGCTCGAGCTGCTTGGCGCAGCCGTCCCCCCCGGTGACCTCCCCTGCTCCGCAGGTGCGGCCCCCCCCCTGTGCGGGGACGGGACCATGTCCCTGCCCCTCTGGTGCGACCAGCGCGCGGCGGTCGCCGGCGCGCGCTCTCTCGAGCCGGTGCTCCGGGGCCTCGGTGTGGAGAGATCCGGCGTCGCCTGCTCGGCCCTCTGCGCATGGGGGCTGAACCGTCGCCTGTCGGGCCACGAGGGCAAGCTGGACGTGGACCTCGCCATGATGCTGGACGTTGCCAGGCGGATCCGGGAGGTCGTCGCGGATGACGTCGCATTCACCTGCGGAAAGGTGGGAGCCAGGATGCGGTACGCTTCGGCGCTGCCCCACGGAGCCGAGGTCGTCGGCGAGCGTCGCTGCGAGAGCTCGTACGAGGTCCGGTCGCTGGGACGCCTGGCATTCGTGATGGATGCAGACGACAGCGATCCGCTGGTGTCCATGGCGTCGGTGATCGGGAAGTACGTTCGCGAGGTCGCCATGGAGTCGGTGCACCGCTTCGTCGCGGACCTGATCCCTGGCGAGAGGCGTCCGTCGGGATACCGCGATCCCGTGACCGACGCCTTCCTGGGCCGCTGCAGGGTAATCCTGGGGAACGCGGGCGTGCCCTGCGGTTGCCTGGAGAGGATCAAGTAGGCGCGCCGGGATGAGCCGGCCCGCGCTCTTGCAATTCACGGCACATGGGAAATGATCCAGGATCACGAGGTGTAAAATGGGCAAGGACGGTCCGGGCAGGCCCTACAGACCCAGCAAGCCACCGCCGCCGCCCGTCAAGGGGGCGGGCGGTGCCAGGCCATCCAGGGTGGCGGGGCCGCCGCCGCTACCGCCACAGCCGCAGGCCGTTCCAGCCGAGCCAGGACCGAGGGCCGGGGAGAGCGGGGACGCAGGCATCCGGCAGGAGATCGCCTTCATGGAGAGGGAACTGGAAGCGATCGCGGCTGGTGACGCGGCCAGGGTGGCCTCCATCCATCTGGAGGTGGCCAGGCTGCTCGAGTCCTCGGGGGGATCGCAGTCCAGGATCGAAGAATGCCTTCGAAAGGCGACCGAGTCCTGCCCCGGGATGGGCGAGGCCCACCGCCGCATCAGGAGATACCACAGGCAGAGGAGCCGATGGACCGATTGCCTCGCCTCGATCGACTCGGAGATCGCCGCCGAGGGCCTGCCGGGCGCCAGGGCCGCCCTTCACCTCGAGCGCGGTCGAGTCCTCAGGGACTCCATGGCAAGGCCCGAGGCCACCCTGGACTTCGAGAAGGCTTCCAGGCTGGCGCCTGGCGATCCATCGCCCGTCGAGGCGCTTCGCACCTCGCACGCGATGGCCGGTGACATGGGCAGGCTCGTGGATGTCCTCGCCCGTGCCGCATCCGCCTCGACGGGGCAAAGGGCCCTGGACCTGCGCTGCGAGGCGGCGATCCTCGCGGATCATGCTCTCGACGACTGGCAGCGCGCAACCGTGCTCTACTCGGGCGTGCTCGCCTCCTCCCCTGGGGACGCGGTCGCGCTCTCCGCGGCCGACAGGTTCCTTCCGGCCGCGGGCCGCTGGATGGAGCTGGCCGAGGCATCGGCCGGGAGAGCGGAGGCGTCCACCGATGCACGCGTGAGGCATGCCTCTTTCCTGCGTGCCGGCGTCCTGGCCTCCCGGATGGCCGGGGAGCCAGGACGCGCGGCCGCTTGGCTCCAGGCCGCGGCTGCAGAGAAACCCGTGGAGCCCGCTCCACATGCGGCGCTGGCGGATCTCCATCGAGCGGCCGGGGACTGGGAAGCCCTGGCAAGCGACCACGAGCGGCTGGAGGAGCTCGAGCCAGGGCTCGTGCAGAAGGGCGGAGCGGCAGTCGCTCGCGCCAGGATCCTGGCCGACAGGCTGTCGCGCCGCGCGGAGGCCATAGACCTCCTCTACAGGGCGCTCGGCAGGGATCCGGCTTCGCGCAGCATCATCCGCGCGCTCGACCAGCTGCTCGCTTCCGAGGGACGAACGGCCGAGCGGGCGGACCTCCTCCTCCTGGATGCGGAGCGGGTGGCTGACGCGCGCGAGAGGTCGCTCGCCCTTTGCAGGGTCGGGGAGCTCTGCGAGCGGGATCCTGCGGCCCACGACAGGGCCGTGGCGGCGTACTCCAGGTCGCTCGAGGCATGGCCCCTGAATCGCCATGCGTTCGAGGCCCTGAGGCGGCTCCACGAGGTTGCGGGCGACTGGGCGAGCCTCGCCTCGCTCGTGGAGCGTCGCCTTGCCGTGACCGCGGACGAGCGCGAGAGGCGGACCCTCCTCGCAAGACTGGCCTCCGTGCGCGAGCAGCGGCTAGGGGATCCCGGCGGCGCGATCGCGGCCCTGGAGAGCCTGGCGTCCATGCCCTGCAGCGACGCGGCAACGCTGTGGGATCTCCAGAGGTTGTATGCCGCGGCCGGGCGGTGGCCTGATCTGGTCGCCTCGCTCCGCAGGGAGGCCGCGGCCGGGACGGATCCATCCGTGGCCGCGGACCTGCTGTGGCAAGCGGGCATGATCGCCGAGGTCCGTGCCGGGGACGCGGCCCTCGCCACGGCCGCGTACCAGGACGCAGTGAAGATCTCCGGCTCGCATCACGCGTCCCTGTCAGCGCTCGCCAGCATCGCGGCCCGGAGCGGCAGGTGGGCCGACCACCTGGCCCTCGAGGACCGAGCCATGGTGGAGCTGCCGCCCGCGGATCAGGCGGACCTGCTCGTGGAGACGGCCCGCATCGCACTGGACGCCATGGGGGAAGATGGCGAAGCCCTGACCAGGTGCCGGCGGGCGCTAGCGCTGATGCCGGGACACGGCCCAGCGCTCGAGATGCTCGGGATCGTCCACGCGGGGCGCGGGGAGTGGAGGGACATGGCAGGCATGCTGGAGGAAGCTGCCACCGTGGAGCCTGATCAGGCGAAGCGGTCGTCGCGATGGTGCGCGCTGGGGGACTTGCTGGCCGATCGGCTGGAGTCGCGCGCGGAGGCCGCCGCGGCGTACCGGCGGGCGCTCGACGACGATCGAGGCAGCCTGCCCGCGATCGAGGGTCTCGAGCGAGTCCTCATGCGGGATCGTGAATGGGAGGGCGTGGCTGCCTGCTGCCGATCTGCGGCCTCCTGCCTGGGGCCGGGGGCCGAGCGTGCCGGCTGGCTCCGGAAGCTGGCCGTTCTCCTCGCGTGGAGGCTGAACAGGCCGCGGGATGCCCAGGCGGTGCTCGCGCAGATCGTCGAGGATGGCCACGAGGGCCGCTGGGCGCTGAGGCAATCGGGGCTCCTGGCCCTCCGCACCGGGGACACAAGGACCGCTGCGCAGGCGCTGTCCAGGCTGGCGATCTCCTCCCCGGACCCCGGCGAGGCGGTCGCGAACCACAAGGAGCTCGCATCGCTCCTCGAGGCGAGGCTGCGCGAGGATCCGTCACCGACCCTGGTCGCGGCCCTTGCGGTCAAGCCGGACGATCTGGCGGTCCTCAGCCTGCTCGAGCAGCGGACCGCGGACAACGCCGCCCTGGTTCCGGTGCTGACGCGGCGGCTGGACGTGCTCGCCGATCCCCTTGCCCGCTGCCGGTCAACCCTTGGAGGTGCCGGCGGAGAACCG
>CAZGVR010000127.1:0-3274 GCA_964528945.1 uncultured Myxococcales bacterium | reverse complement strand
CCGGCGACGCCTCCATGTGGCTTGGTTTTCGGGACGGTGCGGCCACCGAGATGCCGACGTACCTGCCCGCCGTGAGACAGGCGCGTCTTGCGGCGGAGGAGAGGGGCGACTGGCCGAGGACCGTCGGGCTCCTCTCGTCGGAAGGCTCAGCAGAGGTCACGGCCCGCTCGCAGGCCAGGATCGATGCCCTCCGCAGGGCAGCCTCGCTCTCCGTCGAGAAGCTGGGTGATCCGGCAAGGGCGCTCTCGGCCCTCGAGAGGGCGTTCGGGATCGCTCCATGGGACGCCGGGGTCATGTCGGATCTGGACTCGATGCTCAGGGCCAAGGGGGACTGGGCGACGCTGGCCGATGCCCTGGGAACGCACACGGATGCCTGCGAGGAGAAGCGTCAGCCCCCGGTCCTCCTTGCGCGCGCCCGGATCCTCTGGGAGATGCTGGGGCGTGGAGACGAGGCCGCTCGCACCCTCGAGCGCCTGATCGGGATCGAGGCCGGCCACGCAGAGGCCCTCCTGATGCTGGCGGATCTGAAGTACGAGGCAGCGTCCTGGCAGAGGGCTCTCGAGTGCTATGCCTCGGTGGAGAGGGTCTCCGGCAGGCACGAGCCGCCGTGGACCCACTCCAGGCTGAGGCGTGCAGAGATCCTGGCCTCCAGGCTCGGGAAGACGAGGGACGCGGAGCAGCTGATCAGGGAGGGGCTGTCGGACGCGGAGGTCGATCGGGATCTTCTCGGGATGCTTGCAAGGGTCATGAGGCTCTCCGGCGACCTCGCCGGCGTGGAGGAGGCCCTGTCCCAGCTCATGAGGACGGCATCGCCTCCGGAGGCCGTTCTGCTGTGGGCGGAGCGCGGGCGGACCGCCCTCGCCCAGGGTGACCGCCAGGCCGCCTCCGCAAGCCTGAGGCGTGCTGCCGATCTGTCCCACTCGGCACCGGAGTCCTTTGCCGGAGTCGAGGCGCTCGCCCTGGAGATGGATCCCGAGGACTCGATCCACTGCCTCAAGGAGTCGCTGTATCACGCGCCGGCGGAGAAGCTGGCGGCCGCAGGCTCGATGAGGCTCACGCTGGCGAGGCTCCTCTCGGCCGCAGGCCGCGACAGGGACGCCGAGGGCGAGGCGCGCATGGCGCTCGACCTCCTGCCGGCGGATGCCGGGGCATGGCTCGTGCTGGCGAAGTCGACCAGGGATCCGCAGGAGTCTCACCGTGCGCTGATGGAATCGGTCCGGCTGGATCCGCTGCGGCCGGAGCCCTACGAGTGGATGGCCAGGCTCGCGGAGGCCGGTCCTCAGCGGTTCGGGGATCTCGGGCGGCGCGCCGGGATCGTGCTCTCGGTCATGGGACCGCGGCTGGAGCACGTGACCCCGGCGGCGCTCGATCGGCCCGAGGGGGACAGGAGACTCCAGCGATCCCATCTCGTCGCGTGGCTGGTGCATCCTGCCGAGCCCAGGGCCGCGCTCGAGCTGCTCGCCCAGGCAGGGCCCAGGCTCGGCGTCCTCTACGGGCAGCCGGACGTGGGACAGCTCATCCCCATGCCTGCGGCAAACGAGGTCGGGAGGCAGGTGGCTGTCGTGGCGCGCACCTTCGGCGTGGACAGGTACGACATACAGTACTCCTGGCATCCGTCCGTGACCGTCGACGTGCTGCTGGACGAGCGACCGACCATCGTCGTGGGCCAGTCGATGGCGAGCGTGCCGCAGGCCGTGCTCCGCTTCCACCTGGGGCGGGTGTTCGCACTCCTGGCCACAGGAGGCATGCTGGCCGCCAGGCTCGGGCAGGACGAGATCCCGAGGCTCGTCCAGGCGCTCGTGGGGCAGCACGTGGCCGGGATGGGGGATCCGGCGCTGGTCCAGGAGATCGGGAAGGCCCTGGGCTGGATGACCCGGCGGGGCCTGGCGGCCGCCGCCAGGTCGGCGGCATCGGCGGCCGAGGGCCTGGCCGGATGGAGGGCCGCCACCGAGCTCACGGCCAACCGCGGCGGGCTGCTGGCATGCGGGGACCTCTGCACGGTCCGGGAGATCCTGCATGCAGCGAGAGGCGTCCCTCTGCCCGCGCCCGACAGATCGTGGCAGGACGCAGTCGGCGTGACAGGTCTCGCCGATCTGCTCTGGTACTTCGTGTCCCAGGAGTTCGCGAGCGTGCGGGGCGTGGTGGCCTGAGGATGGACGGCTACGAGCAGCAGGCGGTCACGGAGACGACCGAGTGGCAAGAGTTGTCGTCGCAGTCCGTGAAGCCGTTGGCGTCGTTGTCGATGCCGTCCGAGCACAGCGCGTCCGTCACCTCGGCTTCGCAGACCGTCACGTTCGGGTTCCTGCTGCAGCTGAAGTCGTCGCAGTCGACGAAGCCGTTCGCGTCCTGATCAGTCCCGTCCGAGCACGAGGCGTCGTCGCACTCGAGGTAGTCCGGGCACGTGCAGGCTGTTACCTCGGAGTTCCTGTTGCATGTGTAGGAGGCGCAGTCGACCCTGGTGTCGCCGTCGTTGTCCGTGCCGTCCGAGCACTCGGCCTGCGTGTCCTCCCGGTCCTCGCACACCGTCGAGGAGAGGCAAGGGGCGGTCTGGCAGTCCAGGTCCAGGCAGTCGACCATCGTGTCGGCGTCGTCGTCCGTCGTGTTCGAGCACGCCGCGTCCGTGTTCTCGCCGCAGTACCAGTCGCACCCGTAGTCGTCGCAGTCCAGGAAGCCGTCGCAGTCGTCGTCCTCCGTGTCCCCGCAGGCCGTGAGTGTGTTCTCGCCCGAGGGCACGCAGACGTCGCCTCCCGCGTCGTCGGTCGCAGTGTCCGCGAGCGTGTCGTGGACGGTGTCTGTCGCGTCGATCGCGTCCGGCAGGCTGTCGTGGATCGTGTCCGTGGCCACGTCGTACCCGACCCCGTCCTCGGACCTGCACCCGGACGCGGTTGCGACGGCCATCGAGATCGCGAGCAGTGCCGGCAAGCCGACCTTCCTGTCCTTTCTCATGGCTACTTCCCCTTGTGCGCCTCGATCCAGATCGGATCCTTCTCCTGGAGCTCGCGGCGAAGGACCTTGCCGATCGGGTTCTTCGGGACCTCGTCGATGAACTCGATGAGCCTGGGCACCTTGTAGTGGGTCATGTTCTCCTTGCACCAGGCCAGGAGCTCGTCCTCGGTGATCGAGCCCTTGCGCTCCTGCCTCAGCACGACCCACGCCTTGATGATCTCGCCTGCCTCGGCGTCCGGCAGACCGGCCACCGCGACCTCGCTCACCGCGTCGTGGCCGCCCACGAGCTCCTCGACCTCCTTCGGGAACACGGAGTAGCCCTTGTACT
>CAZGVR010000126.1:0-9278 GCA_964528945.1 uncultured Myxococcales bacterium | reverse complement strand
GGTCGCGGTCCCTGCAGCGATCGCCTCGGAGAGGAGCACGTACTCGGGCACCGCGTCGTTCGCTTCCTTGCTCGCGCCGGCGCCCCCACCTGCGCCTGCGCCGGCGCCCGTTCCCGTGCCGCTCACCAGGATGGGAAAGAACGTGAGCCCGTCCTTGTGCATGGCCTCGCCCAGCACCATGGCCGCTAGCTGCGCCCGCAGCTCGTCGACCAGCGCTGCCTTGCTCGCTCCGGTTCCGGTTCCCTTGGTCCGTCCGCTCGTACTCGTCATGTGGAACTCCTCTTCATGGCCCTTCGAGGACCATGCTGCTGAGGCACCACCTGCATGTGACACGGCATCGGGCAGGGCCTCGATGGCTAGAATCGGCCAGCCATCGTTGATGGTTCCGCCAGATTCCGCTAGGATAATCGAGCACGAGCCAAGGAACGGCGTGGCAAACGGATCATCCAGGAAACCAGTCGTGAGGAAGGATCGGCCGGACGGCAAGAGGTCCGTTCCAGCGAGCAGGCGAGCGCTGGTCGAGGACGTCGTCAGCAGGATCATCCGCGTGATCCGCCCGGAGAAGATCTTCCTCTTCGGATCTGCCGCTCGCGGGCAGGCCGGCAAGGACAGCGATCTGGACTTCATGGTCGTGGTCCCGGGCGATGTGCACCGCAGGAGCCTGGCCCGGACCATCTACTCGAACCTCATCGGAATCACGGTGCCCGTCGATGTCATCGTCGTCACTCATGACGACGTCGAGAACATGCGCGGCACGACCGGCAACGTGATCGGACCGGCCCTGCGCGAGGGCATAGAGGTTTATGCCGGTTGAACGAAACGGCATCCCCGGAGCGGCCGAGTGGATCAGACGCGCACGCAGCAACCTTGCGGTCTATTTTGCCGGCCCTACTGAGACAAAGGCCATCGACTTCCCATCCTTGATCAGCCAATCAACCCATTGAACCGTAAGACGCGCAGTAGCCTCACCGGGCGGTACTGCCATGATCATTGTATCCCCCTTGCGGGGCACGTGACCCTCGAATTCACCCAAGCGAATCTTGGGTTCAATCAAATCGACTACGTGCATCTGCTTCCTCCTGTGGATGCAGTATCCCGAACCAGGCAGCCGCCGGCAAGTCACATCTGATGCCGCCACGAAGGGGCCCCGCGTGGCAGCATTGGGGCAAGGGAAAGGAACGGGGTCATGTGCGAGCTGCTCGGCCTGTGCTTCAACCACCTGGTGGATGCTAGGCTCTCGTTCGGGATCTTCCGCCGGCGAGGACGGATACACCGCGACGGCTGGGGCATTGCCCAGTACCTCCCGGATGGCGAGGCGGATGTCTCGAGATCGACCCCTGCCTCTCAATCGAGGGCAGACCGACTCCGAACGATTGGTCGGCCACCTGGCTACTAACCTTAAAAACACCAGCCCCGCACCAGGCTTTGGGCCTGGTTCCAGGCCTGGAGGCATGGTCTGGCGCTCCTGCTGGCTAGCCGACCTGCTCCGCAGCTTGAAAGAGTTCGGAAATCTCAACTGCTTGCTGTCCGATGGCAGCCATCTCGTGGCCTACAGGGACAGGAGGGCAACGTCATCGCGACTCCCCCTCTCACGGACGAGGACTGGGAGCCCATCCCACATGGCGAGTTGATCGCAATCTCCAATGGACGCATGGAGCCCCACTCGCCACACCGAGCACAGGCGTGGGCGAAGCTCAGCCCGCCCCGCCCCCCCTGCGGGAGCCCCTCAGCAGGTACTCGTCCCAGAAAGGCCAGTGCCTGTAGCCGGCATCCAGCGCCGCGCGGATCACGTCCCGCCTCAGCCACATGGCGAGGTCGGTCAGCACGATCTGCTTCGAGGTGAGCATGCCGGGGTTTCTGGCGTCCCTTGGCTCGTACGGGGCGACGAGGGCCCGCACGATGCAGAGGAGCAGCGTGAAGCCGCCGATGAGCGTCAGGTGCTCGTCCTCGTAGTCGATGTACCCCTCGTTGCGCCCCTTCTCCGCGGGCTCGACCGCCAGCAGCCGCAGGGCGTGCCTGAGGAGCAGATCCTGGTCCGCCCCCAGCCTCTTCTCACCGCCGAACAGGCGGACGGCCAGGCGACGCCCCACTTCCACGTCCGTGACCTCCAGGTCCTCGGGCTCCCCGGTGAAGAGATACGAGATCGCGGCCATCATCCTGATGCCGTCATGCTTCAGCCGTACGGCCTTGAAGCTCTGCGAGAGCACCTTGTGGATCGGCGCGTAGCTGTCGTCCTCGCCCGGGTCGTATGACTCGATCAGCTTGCGAACCCTTTCCACTCGATCTTCCGGGAATTCGATCATCCTTCACCGCCATCGCACTCGCGTCTCATCTTGCTAGGCGCGGATCCCTGCCACCCTCTTCTCGAAGTTCTTCTGGTGAGCGTACTGTACAGTGCTCAGCCAGTCTTCCCCGAGGCGCGGCACCCGGCATTCTCGTGACGGCAGTGCGAGCGCCAGCACGACGGCCGTCCACGGCGTCCGCGGGATCGACACCCTCATGAGCACCGGTCGGCCCGGGACGACCCTCCGAAAGGGCCTGGTATCCCCGTATACGGAAGGTGCCGGCACGGTCTCGGGCAGGAAATAGGCGTCGCAGGACCGCGCAAGGGAGATCGGCACCGTCGTCCTGCTCGCCAGATGCTGCCCGATCACGGCCTTCGCCCTGACCGCATTTCCCCCCTCGAACACCGCCACCCGACGGATCGGCCTGTCCGGCCACAGGATCTGCCTCGCCTTCCTGTCACGGCCCCTCAGCAACCTGTGCCGCTCGGTATCGCTCCTCCACTGGTGGTGCTGCTCCCTCACGCGTTTCGCGAAGGCCTTCCATCGCATGGACGAACGGTCCAGCCGCAGCCTGGCCTGCGCCTCCCCGATCACCTCGCGGGCCTCCCTGATGATCTCCTTCTCGAACCACCCCAGATCCGGGAACCAGCAGACCCCCCAGGTGCCGTTCGCGAACAGCTCCGTTTCGATCAGTATCTCAGGGCAGTGCACGAACGTCGTCCCTGCCCTTTTCCCGAAAGCGGGAGCGAGCATCACTATCCACTCTGACCAGTGCATGCTGCGCGCCAGCGCCTTGTTGCGAGGGATGGCGCCGGCCTGCACGAGCACCTCCCGTGCCACGGCGGCCATGGCCTGGCCGATGATGTCCACCACCTGCCTCATGGACTTCACGGCCGCCGTGTTCTCGGGCCTGCACAGCACGTACGAGGCCTTCCGGAACTTGGCCATGGCCTGGTCGAAGAGGGCCTGCGCCTTCTCCAGATCATCGTGCCTTCCGCTCATCCCGTCCTCCGCCGCGGTACGCCTAACAACCCGCCACGCAGGCGAGAATGCCGCAACCGTGCGACATGGCCGCAGTGGCACTGCCCGTGTCGCACCCGGATGCTAGGGTCGGACTCGCGAACGGAGGAGTCATGGTGGAGCTGGACAAGGAGCCGGAATCGACGGGAAAGGAACGCAAGGGGCGTTCCGGCAAGCGCACGGCGCGAGACGTGCCGGACGCCGTGGTAAGGCTATGGGCGCTCCGCGCGCTGGACGAGCTGAACGCCTGCCCCATGAAGGCGAAGCCTCCCTCGCGCGTGAGGCTCGGGCGACTGCTCGCGGCAGGCGGGGAGCCGATCCCGTGCGCGGGCGGATCAGACCTGTGCGACCGGTCCACGTGCCCGGTCAAGGCCATGCGGGCTTCGGCCGAGGGGGCCGGGCCGGCATGGGGCGGGAAGCTGTGCAGGTCGGTGGACAGGTTCGGCGAGCGCCTGGGGCTCGACCAGATCGAGCGCGGGATACTCGCGATACTCGTGCTGGCGGAGAGCGACCGCAGGATGATGGACCTCTTCTTCGCCCTGGGCCCGACCAAGTTGCGCCACGGGAACGTGATCCTGGCCGTCATGCTCGCGTGCACGCGCGACCAGGTGAGGCGCGCCCTCACCGAGGGTGGCGCGCTCGCAGACCTCGGGATCGTCGAGAGGGTGCACGGAAATGGCAGTCCCCACGGCAGGCACGGGCCGCACCCCATCATCGACCTGGACAGGCTGGAGGAGGAGGAGCGCGCGATGTTCTCCCGAGAGGACCCGGACGGGCCCGACCCGTCCTGCGACGAAGACGAGGACGACGAAGACGACGATGACGACGGCGAGAGCGGCTGCGGGTGCCACTGCGAGGATGACGACGACGATGACGATGAAGAAGGGCCGGGGATCGACGACGTGCCAGGGGAGAATGACGACCCGTTCTGAAGGGGAGGAATCATGAGCAGATGGGATAATGTGAGGGGAAGTAACGAGGGCAGGCCTCTAGTGCTCGGTATGCGCGTGTTCCCGGACGTGGTCTCGGCCATGATCTCCGGTCCCACGGCAGGCCCCGGCAAGAAGAAGGCCGCCGAGAACGACCGGCAGGGTCCGGCGCCAGGGCCGGTTCCGTTCACGCTGTTGGTCGAGAAGCCCGTGATCGGCGAGGCCGCGATCGAGCGGAACGTCGCCGACATCGATCTCCTCGCGCGCATGCTGGGAAGGGCCGTCGAGACCCGCGAGAAGGGCGTGAACGTGTTCTTCCGCGGCCGTGGGGACTCGTCCAGGGAGGAGTTCGCAAGGGTCCTGGCCGCGAGGATCGGGTGCGAGCTCTTTCGGCTGGCCACACCGCAGGAGGGGGGTAAAGCCGTTCGGTCGCTGGAGGCGCTCCAGCGGTCGGTGCTCGTGGCCCAGCGCGGCCTCTCCAGGCTTGGCAGGCCGTGCATGCTCCTGGTCGTTCCCGATCCCAGGGCGTTCCCGGCCAAGCCCGACAATGACGACGACCTCCCGCCCTGGATGATGCCGCACATGCCTCGCGTGAGCATGTCTGCCTGGAAGAAGCTGCTCTCGAAAAACCCGGTGGTCGCGCTCTGGCGCTACGACGGCGCCTGGATGATCGACGGAGGCCTCCTCGGGCTTTTCGACCACGTGGTGGAGGTCGCGGAGATACCGCCTGCGAAGCGGGTCGGCCTCGTCACACGGCACCTGGGCGACGTACCAGTGTCGCCGGAGTGGGTGGCCAGGCTCGCGGCGCAGGACGGGCTCACGGTCACGCAGATCGAGCGGGCCGTGAGGGCCGCGAGGCTCGCCGGCTGCGAGACCGCCTCCGATGCCGAGGCCGTGATGCAGCGGGTCATCTCCAGCGGCATGAGCATGGCCGGGAAGAAGGTCGCGCTGATCGAGGGAAGGCCTGCAACCGCGGCGGCCTACGACCTGGGATACCTGAACGCGAGCGTGGACGTCGTGAACCTGGTTGACAGGCTAGCGGCCGAGCCCAGGGGGCGCATACTGCTCTACGGACCGCCCGGGACGGGCAAGACCTGCCTTGCGAAGCACGTCGCGGACAGGGCGGGCCGTGAGCTCGTCTCTGCCCGGGCGTCGGACCTGCTCGACAAGTGGGTCGGCGAGACCGAGAAGCACATCGCAGCGCTCTTTGCCAAGGCGCGCGCCAGGGAAGCGATCCTCCTGCTCGACGAGGCAGACAGCTTCCTCGGAGAGAGGAAGCGAGCCGTGGCGTCCTGGGAAGTGGCCCACGTGAACGAGCTCCTGGTGAACATGGAGGCATTCGAGGGCCTGTTCATCTGCTCGACGAACCTGATCGACAACCTGGACGCTGCCAGCTTCCGCAGGTTCGACCTCAAGATCCGGTTCGATCCCATGACCAGGGACCAGGCGTTCCGAATGCTAACGTCCATGCTAGTCGAGATGGTCATCGAGGCGGGCGGCGAGGCCGGGAGGGCCGAACTTAGGGAGCTCCTGGCCAAGGTACCGCCGCTCACGCCCGGCGACTTCGCTGCGGTCAGGCGCAGGATCTCGGTCACGGGCGAGAAGGTCACGCCCGCCGACCTCGTGGCCATGCTCCACGGGGAGACCTCCATGCGCGAGCCTGCCAGGGCCTGCGTGGGCTTCAGTCGCTAGCGCTTTCTACGGGGCTTGCGCGGCTTCCTGGCCTTGGCCGGCAATCGCGGTGCGGTTGCAGGTGCGAGCGCGGGTGCCGGCGGACCATACACCGCGAGCATCACCTTCTTGCGCTGCGCGAGCGCATCCCGCAGATCCGCAGGCTCCTCGATGGCAAACCTCGACGTGACCGTGAGCAGCCACGACAGGAACCCTTCGTGGCACCCGGGCGGGACCGCGAACGTGACCTTGGTAGCGCTCCTGTGCGCCAGGAACTCGCGACCGGTCTTTCCCTGGCTCGCAGCGATCCAGGCCGGGTCGAAGGCTACCACCGTGCGCTCGCCTGCCGGCGGGTTGGGGTCAGGGTAGATGCCCCAGCCCAGGTGCTTGCCCGGGTCGAAGCTCGCCCTGGAGCCGAACGTCTTGCCCGTGGGCTTGGCCGACCTGATCCGGTCCATGCGGAAGGACCTCACCTCGTTCCTCAGCTCGCACCAGCCGATCACGTACCAGCGACCCACCGCGCACAGGGTCACGTACGGTTGCAGCGTGCGGCTCGCGACCTCGCCGCGCGAGGCCGTGAAGTACTCGATGTCGATGCTCTGCTTCCGGATCACGGCGCGGCTCACCTCGTCGAAGATCTCCCAGTCCGGCTCCTCGCCGGTCGCGCCGCGCATCGTTATCCTGCGCTCGAGATCCGTGATCAGCTCGGACAGGCCGCCCTCGAGCCCCTGCAGCACGGCCCTCATCACGCCGTCCGCCTGGTAGTCGAACGGCGGGGAGGCGCTGTCCCTGACCATCTGGAGCGCCATGAGGAGCGCGACCGCCTCGCCGTCCTCGAGCCTGACCGGAGCCTCCATCTCCGTGACCGGGCCGCCGCTCCAGTACACGTTCCCCTCGTCGTCGTCCACGCTGATCCCGAACAGGGCGGAGTCGGTGGACGGGTAGACCCCGCAGGTCGAGAGATGCTCCAGCTCCTCGACGATCCTCTCCTCGGTCGTGTCCATGAGAACTGCCAGGTCGGCCAGCCGCGCGACACGCTCGGACGCGAGGTACGAGACCAGGAACGCGAACCTGCCCAGCCTGGACCGCGTGTTCTCCTGGAGCGCTAGCTGCGCGGGCGATCGCCTGCTGAGCAGGCTCGAGGGCCTGGGAGCCAGCGTCACGCTGCGCGCGCTCGCCCAGCCGGCCGTGTCGCCGGCCTCGGCAATGGCCTGCCTCACGCGATCTACCAGGGAATCGGGCGACAGTATCCTCACGCGAGGGCCATACCTCATGGCGATCTCGAACAGCGCATCCGTGTTCGTCGAGCCGACCTCGTAGACCGGCTGGCCGCTCGCGTCCCTGCGCGCCGGATCCGCGCCGATCAGCCTGGTCGCGTGCCACTCGAAGTCGAGGTCCGCGTCGAGCGCCACGTCCTCGGGGTCGTGAACGCTGTACTTCCAGCGCGGGACCAGGACGAGCGCCGACGCCTTGAAATCCGACGGGACCTCGAACGCGTTTCGCGCGCGCGCGCTGCCGACCGCCCGGATCGAGTCCACGCGGTCCATGGAGAAGACGCGCGTCGCCTTCCTGAGGAGGCAGTGGCCGACCAGCCTCCACTCGCCGCGCACGTTGACGAGGCCCCAGGGATGGACCTCTCGCCTGGTCTTCCGGCCGCCGAGGTCCGTGTACGAGATCCTGACGACGCTCCTCTCGCGCACGGCCTTGATCGCGACCTCGACACGCGACCGGACGGCGGGATTCGTACCGCCGTGGAGATCGCCCCCTGCCCCGCACGAGCGATCCAGGTAGAGCCTGCACGGGTGCGAGTCGGGCCCTTCGCCCGGCACGCCGCCGGTCGCGACGAGCAGCTTGTGCACGGCGATGGACAGCTCCGCCCTCATGGGGAACGAGGGGTCCTCCATGATCGCGCTGGAGAGGGCCGCGAGGATGGCCCGTTCCCTGGCCTTCAGCTTCACCTCGAGGACTGGGAGGTTGCCTGCCTCGAGCCTGTAGCCCTCGAGCGCCTCGCCCTCCGGGTCCGGGATCTCGACCATCTCGATGGGGAAGCCCAGATCCCTGGCCAGGTCCTTGTCGCGCTCGAACTTCCTGCGGAGGGACTCGTTCTCGAGATCGACCTTACCGCCCGTGCCGTAGAACTCGGCCAGCCTCGTGTACAGCTGGGCGCGGGACAGGGGGACGCGGGCGGCGGCCAGCGTGGTCACCAGCGAGAAGACTCTCTCTGCGGGGTACTCTGCCGTGGGCATGGCTACAGGCTCATGCGTTTACGCGTAAGCGTCAAGATGCAACCGCACCGACCGGCGCGTCACGGCCGGGGGCGTCAGCCGCCTCCCTCGCAGCCGTCGTGGTCCTGTCGTTCAGGGCCGTCCGGGCCGGCGTGGCAGGTTTCATCGCCATGCCGGATCTCGGATAGCTGCTTCAGCTCCTCGTATCCTTGCTTGAGGGTCGTGAACCTCGCGGTCGCGGTGTCGTCGCCCTGGTTCCTGTCCGGATGGTGAACGAACGCGCATCGCTTGAACGCCGCGTCCAGATCCTCGCCCGAGGCAGGCCACGAGATGCCGGCGTCGTCGATGAAGCTGGCGGCGCTCTCGGAGAGCGCCCTCATCTGTCGTTTCCGTCCAGGCCGCGTGCCAGGTCTATTCCCGGCTCGCGCGTCCTGCCTGTCGTCTGCCCCGTTTCCGGGCAGCCTTCGGCTTGCCGCTGCCCCATTTGTCGAGACCCACTCCCTGAAAAGGGACGCGAGATCCCCGATGGGCACGCGCTTCCCTCCCGCGCGCGCGTCCACCTCCAGGTCCACGCCGGCCACGTGCTCCAGGTCGGCGACGAGCCGGCCGAACGCGTCAGCCACCCATGCGACAGAGTCTTCGCGCTCCCTGCCGAGCGCGGCCAGGTCCAGGTACACCTGGCCGTACGGCAGCCCTGCCGAGCACGGGTACTCGAACCGGCCCATGAACCTCGCGAGCACCCCCTTCTTCCCGTCCAGGGTCTCGAGGAGCGCGGACACGCCCCTCGTCCGTCGTTTGGCTCGCCCGACCATGTGGGCGGCACCGGCCTGCATCTGCACCCACTCCCCTGCCCCGCCCGGCATGTCGTCGAGCACGCCCGCGAGCGCGCACGCCAGCTCGACATGATCTTTCGGGCGAAAGCTCACCATCAGCTTCCTCACCATGGCACACCTCATGAGAAGGGTTCACCAGAGACATGGCCGTATTGACCATGATCGAGGGGTACCACGGGGGTGAGACACGGTGATCGGGCGATCACGGACATCATGAAGGCGACGAAGAACGGCGCCAGGGTGGAAGCTTCAGTCGGCCTCTCGGTGCAGCCCCTGCGAGAGTTTCCGATACTGATTGAAGGACATGAGTCGATC
>CAZGVR010000125.1:0-9300 GCA_964528945.1 uncultured Myxococcales bacterium | reverse complement strand
CGTATCACCTTGTCGGTCCCGGTGGGCGGCCCCCATGGATCCCCCGCGTCCCCTCCGTACGCCGCGTACCAGTCGTGGCACCACTCATCCACGTTGCCCAGCATGTCGTACAGCGCGATCACGGCCGCCCCGGCCACAGCGAAACCGAACATACCTGACGCTCGGCTCATCTTCCTCACCTCTCCCGTCAAAACGTGCCGTGCAACACCAGCCCGGTCCCGCCAGGCAGGACCAGGGGCGAGGCCAGAACGCTCGAGCCCTCGGCCTGGCTCACCTCGCCGCCAGCTTGGGCCTTCTTCTCCTCGGCACCCTTCCACTCCGTGAGCACCCCCAGCACGACGGCCGCCACGGCTGCAGCGCACCCCATGCCGATCAGGACGTCGGTGGCGATCGCGAGAGAATCGGATCGATCCTTGAGCGGCTTCCAGTCGTCCCTGTCCTCGTAGTACTTGGACTGGAACTCCTCGTGCGTGGAGAGCGCGAGCGCGCCCGTGATCGTCGCGGTGCTGAGGGCCGCAATAGACACGGCCGCCGCAACGGCGAAGGGCGCCTTGCCCAGCTTCTTCACCGGCTTGTCCTTCTTGCCTCCGTTCCCGCTCGCTTCTTTCCCGGCCGCCTCGACTGTCACCGCCTCGGACTGCACCTCGATCGGCACCACCGGCTGCTCAGTGGCCGGCGGCTCGATCTTCGCCGGCCCGTGTCCGGCTTCCGGCCCAGCCGGAGGCGCTGCGTCCGCGGGTGTCTCCACCGGTGCGGGGACGAGTTCCATTAGCTTCGCGATCCTTGCTTCCACCTCGGCTTTCTTGTCCGGCGGCACGTCCTTCCCGGCCGCCTCCAGGTACTCGAGGTAGCGATCCATGGCCTCTGTGTTCCTGCCCAATTCGTCCAGGCAGACGGCGATGTTGTAGATGACGATTGGCAAGGGGTTTAGCGTATAGGACTGCTCGAAATCGGAGATGGCCTCTTCCAGCGCCCCCTGCTCGACCAGGGTCTTCGCCTTCATGAAGTGCGCCTTGGCCTCCTCCTTCTGCGTTCCTTCCATGGGCGAAGCAGCCTCGTCCTGCGCCGCTGCCGTCCCGGCCAGCGCGAGTCCCAGGGCCACGGAAACCATGTAGGCCTTGATCATCAGGCTCCGCTCCTCCCGGATTCACGTCATGGTAATTTACTCCGGTCTCGCGTGCAAGCTGCCGTTTCAGACGGCACGGCCCGACATGGACGTGCTTCGACTCGCGTAGCTCCGTCCGGTCAGGGTCCGGGCCGCCCGACGATACGCCCCGTGGCCATCGGCTCCCTGGCCGTCAGGGAGCCTCCCACGACGGGGCGTGGACTGCAACCTCGGCGGGGTCGAACGGATCGATGATCACGGGCGTCTCGCCTCCCAGGCCGGCGCTCACGAACACGGCCATCTGGAGCTGGCCCGCGAACATAGTGGCCGGGTCGTCGCAGGTCAGGAGGAAGGCGTGCTCGGCGGGTGAATCGAACTGGAAGAGGGCCGCGGTGTGGCCCGCGTCCAGGTTGCCCTGGACCGGCGTGGACACGGGAGCGAGGCCCTCGATCGGACGCACCATGGGCTCCACGGCGGGGATCTGCATGAGCCCCGCGGTGCGCTCGTACGCCTCGAAGGGGACGACCTCGTCGTAGGCGGCCTGCTGGTAGAGCAGTGACATGGGCCCGGTGCGCCACGGCGCCATGGGAACCGCGATGAGGTTGTCGGCCCAGTGGATGGGGTCGCACTTGTCGGCGACGGTGGGGACGACGAGGCCCAGGTTCATCTGGAAGAGGTCGTACTCGTCCAGGGCGGGCATGGGCGTCTCGGGCAGATCGATGCCCAGCCCGGCCAGCATGAGGTCCATTAGGTAGCCCATGCTCACGTTGACCACGCCCGCGTCGAACGCCGGCTCGAGAGCCATGGCGTTCAGGCCCATGCTCGCGCCCATGGACTGGCCCGCGAACGCCATGCGCGCCGTCGCGAGGTCGGGCACGCCGTCACCGCCCGGGTACGGGAGGACGTCCATGGGCTCCCCCTCGCGCAGCATCTTCACCAGGCTCCAGATGTCGACGACGGACTGCTCGAAGTAGGCGCTGGTCCGCGCGAAGTTCTCGATCACGAAGAAGTCCGTGAACTCCATCTCGCACCCGCCAGGCCCGTCAGGGCTGCGCGATCCGTGCCGCATCGCGTCGATGCCCACGACTGCGATGCCGAAGCGGGCCATGGTGTCAGCGAGCGGCAGGATGGTCTCCTTGCACACGCCCATGGCGTGCTGGTAGACGAGCACCCCATAGGGCGGGGCGATGCCCTCGGCCGGGACCTCCCGGGGCAGGGTGAGCATGAACTCCAGGGTCTCGGTGCCCGTGGCCACGGGCCGCCAGGTCGCGGGATCCCGGTTCATCAGGTCTGTCCCGTCCACGAAGCTGGGCGCCTCGAACGTGCCGAAGACCACCTTGTCGATGCGGTCGAACCGGTACGTGGACAGGTCGAAGTCGGCGAGCAGGGCGACCACGCCGGGCATCCTGGCCAGCATGTCCGGGTTCAGCTCGCCGGCGACGAGCGTGTCGTAGACCTCCTCGACCACCGGATCCGCGGCCTCGAGATCGTCGATCGTGGTGCGGGCCGCGACCAGATCGTCGTCCACGGACTGGGTCGTGAACGTGGTCA
The DNA here is from genome assembly GCA_964528945.1 of uncultured Myxococcales bacterium. Lineage (GTDB taxonomy): Bacteria > Myxococcota_A > Polyangia > DRWM01 > DRWM01 > CAZGVR01. The sequence continues at coordinate 6,644 of CAZGVR010000125.1, read as the reverse complement.
CCATGGCCAGATCGCCGCGGTCGTAGCCCTCGCGCTCCAGGTAGGCGACCACCTCGTGCAGGTCCCGGACCGCCCGCGCGCTGGCGTCCGGATGGGTGCCGCCGTCCCGCAGCCCGGCGAAGGAATCCTGCGTGCCCAGCCCGGCGCCGTCCTGCGACGCGACGCAGGCCGTTACCACCAGGGCGTAGCGGTGCACCGGATCGAGGAACCCCTCGGGCCTGGCGGCGATGGCGCTCTCGATGTACGGCTCCATGAAGAGCGAGGTCGAGTCCTCCACCGACCCGGTCTCGATGGGGATCTTCCTCGCCTGGAGCGTCCCTGAGGCCGCGTCCTCGATCCCCTCTATGTCGATGAGGAACACCGACGATCCGGGCGCCAGGCTGCCGGCGGGCGTTGCCGGCAAAGTCGCGGGATCGATGGATCTCACGTATGGCACCAGCATGACCGAGCGCACGCCGAAGCCGTCAAGCTCGTTCAGGCCCTGGGAAAAGACGCTCTCGCCGAACGAGAGCCTGAGCCCGGTGGGCGAGCCCGCGTCTTCGATCGTCTTCAGGTCCGTGGGGAAAGGCGCGAGCTCCTCGCCGCCCGGCTCGAAGATGTCGAACAGGGTCACTGGCCCGCCCGCGGCCGGCTCCGGGCACAGCCCCTTTGGCCGGGTGTCCTCGTTCGCGCAGGCCGCGGTCACGAGAGAGAGCACGACCACCCCCGCGAGCCGGATGGGGCTGCGCGAGTGGCGGTGCGGCACGGTCGACGGTCTGCGGTCTCGCATCGTTCACCTGTCCCATCCCCTCCTGGGCTGTGCTCCTAGCCGGCGGGCGCGGCAAGCGGATGGACCGGGCTTGCCGCGCGGACGCGCGGTGGTAGAGTTCCGGCATGAGAGCGGCAACCACGATCTGCGCACTGGTGCTCACCTTCTCGGCAGCGTGCGGCGGCGGCAGCAGCATCGAGGGCGACACGTCCATTGACACGGCCCCGGACGCGCCCTCCGACTCTCCAGCCGACACTGCCGCGGACACGCCGGCGGACACGGCGATCGACGCGGTGGACACGGTCGACGACGTGCCCCTGCCCGGCGCCGTGACCTTCGAGATAGGGTTCGTCACGGACATCCCGGGCTACGAGTACCTGTTCGTGCAGTCGGGCGATTACATGGGCATGGTCGCGTGGATCTCGGTGCTGGACCCCTCCATGACCGCGGTACCCCTGCAGCCGCGCTGCGACATCTGCGCGTGCGACGAGTGCACGGGATGCGGCGTCTGCGGCATCGCGGATCCGTTCCTCACCATGGCGGGATCGGGATCGTCGACCGAGTGGGCCTGGGACGGAGTGACCCACCCGGTCTCGACGTGCAGGCTCTCGCCGATGGGGCCGGATCACGATTGCCAGGAGACCGGGACGCTCCCGGCAGGCCCGTACACCGCACGGTTCTGCTGGGGGTCCGGGCCAGCGGACTCGTACCCGAACGACGTCATCGATTCGCCGGTCTGCGCGGACGTCGCGTTCGACTACCCGGTGCCCGGAGGCCGCGTACTCCACGTCGTCAACTACGGCGGCTAGCGCCCGGGGCTGATCGAGACCGCTTCCGGACTCGTCTGGGCCGAACGGGCTGGAGATGATCGCATCAGACCAGACGGTAGCGGATCCGGAAGCCGTACACATAGACACCGCTACCCATGGTCGCGAAGCCGATCGTGTAGCGGTTGCTGGCGAGCACCGCGTGCGCCGCAGTGCCGAACGTGAAGATCGGGAACGAGACGCTGCCTGGTGCCGCTGCCAGTCCGCTGTTCTGCCAGGTCCCGGCGAAGTTCGAGTAGTAGGTGGGTGCGAACGTCGAGTCCACCGTGCGCCAGGTGGAAGCCTCCATGTAGCTGGCCGCGTCGTAGTCCGCGCCATAGGCGAGGATCTCTTCGATCAGCGCGCCGCTCGGCAGGTCGATCTGGCAGACGTAGGTATCGACCGTGGCCGCGCGTCCCCCGACCGAGCAAGGGAACGAGTTGCCGCCGCTGGTCCGCAACGTGCCGCCGCCGCTGCACAAGCCGTCGGGCGGATTGGGTGCCGAGCCCATCGGGGCGCAGGTGAGCGCCGAAATGCTGTGGTAGGATGTGCCTTCGTTGAGGTAGCGGCCGTCAGTGTACGCGGTGTCCAGTGAAAACGTCGTGCTCGAGAGAGACAAGCCGGTGCCCGACGCGTAGGTCGTGTCGTTGTCGACGTTGTCCGTGAATCCGGCCGGGATCCCCGGCAGCGTCGCCCACGAGTAGAGCGTATCGTTGTCCACGCCGTCCGAGAATCCGGCCGGGATGCCTGGAAGCGTCGCCCAGGTATAGGTGGTGTCGTCGTCTACGTTGTCCGCGAAACCCAGCGGGATGCCGGGAAGCGTCGCCCACGAGTAGAGCGTATCGTTGTCCACGCCGTCCGAGAATCCGGCCGGCATGCCCGGAAGCGTCCCCCAGGTATAGGTGGTGTCGTTGTCGACGCCATCCGCGAAGTCGGCCGGCATGCTGGTTATCGAGCCCCAGGCGTGGGAGTGCGAGACGTCGGCGTAGACGGTGTCGAGCACCGACCTCAGCTCGGCCGAGCTGTCGTAACACACGCCCTGCGCCCAGCCCTCGATCGCCGACTGGTCCGCCGAGAACGTGGTCCCGGTCAGGGTCAGTCCGGTACCGGCCGAGTACGTCGTGTCGTCGTCGCCGTCGGACAGATTCCCGGGGACGCCAGTCACGTTGGCCCAGTCCACCGAGAGCGTGCTCGACGTCGTGAGGAAGTCGCCAGCCGCGACGCCTCCCAGTGTCGCCGAGTCGCCGCAGTACTGCGCGAAGCCGGCGAAGCCCGTCGAGGCCACCTGGAAGCGCGCCATCTCGAGGTCCGTTCCCACGCGTACGCCGAGCCACACGTTCTCGTTGTCGCGGAAGACGGACAGGTCGAGCGTCGTCACGTCGCCGAGGTACGCGGTGAAGAAGCCCTGCTCCACCAGGACCGACTGCGTCTCGAACCACAGCTCCGTGCCGCCGATGTCGGCCGTGTACAGCGCGAAGCGGATGTCCACCTCTCCGTCCACCGGTGTGCCGTCGGTGCTCGCCAGGACTCCCTGCACCGGCATGAACGCCGGGGCGTCGGCCGACGCCGGTGCCGCCCAGAGCAGGCCGGCCGCAACTGAAAACAGGATCTTGCGCATCTTCGTTCGCTCCTTCCCTACTGGTTCAGGCCGGCGCCTGGGCCGACCCGGACCTGCTGCGTTCCGCTCTCGACCCCGCCCATCGGCTGAGGCGCTCCGATGCCCAGCGTGAGCTGGTAGGAGGGCGACTCTGCCCGTCCTCCGCCAGCCGTCAGGCTCACCACCGTGTGCATCACTGCCGCGTCGGCGTCCACGCCGTCCGCGTCGGCATCCCATCCGCCGTCCACGTCGGCGTCCCCGCCGCCGTCCGCGTCCGAATCCACGTCAGCGGCGTCGGGATCCTCGCCGGTGTCCGGTGAGGTGGACTTGCCGCCGCCGCAGCCGAGGTACGGCACGAGCAGGACGAGGGATCCGACAAATAGCCTCTTCCTCATCGGACCTCCTTACCCCTCCTCACGAGGAGAAAACGAAACGAGAGTGCGTAGCTATTTAAGGCCCAGGTCGGATCTGTCAACCAGAGGATGGAACACCACCATCCTCCTTCGTGAGGCTCATGAGGAACACGGGCTGTCCCTTGACGGCCGTGACATCCGCCTGGCACAGCGCGTCGATCCCCTGCACTAGCCCCCTCGCCTCGGTGATGCTGAGCGAGCGGTCCAGGACGTATTTCCTGAAGACCCGCTGACAGAGGCCGCGGACGAAGCCCGGGACCTTCCAGCCCTCGACGAAGCCGGATGCGCTCTCGTCCGAGCAGTCCCTGTCGATCTCCACGATGAGCACGAGCCCGCCCGGCCTGGCCACGCGAACGGCCTCCAGGATCCCCGCTTTCCTGTCGCGCCAGTGCTTTAGCGAGGCCGAGCTGAAGATCATGTCGAACTCGCAGTCGCGGAAGGGAAGCCGTGTCGCGTCGCCGCAGACCAGCCGGATGCCCGGATCGTTCCTCGCATCCAGCAGCTTCCCGGCATAGGAGATCATCCCCGGCGAGATGTCGATGCCGGTGAGATCGAAGTCCGGGTAGCGCCGCCTCATCTCCCTCAGGATGTGACCGCCGCCGCAGCCGACATCGAGCACCCTGATGTCCGACCGGAACCGGCTGGCTATGTCCCCCTCGATGACCTTCAGGTGGTCCACGAAGTCCTGGGCGATGGCAGGCGCGATCAGGTGATTGTACATCCACTGCTCCACGGGATTGTAATCACCCGTGATGTTCTGCAGCATGCCCATCTACGGGATCCCCGCGCGCCCGGCCGGCATCTCTTGGTGGCAGCCCTTCAATGCACGGCCCTCTTCTTCCCCATGACGGATCTTGCGATGTACTTCATCCGCACGTACGACTGCCAGCCCTTGAGCTTGCCGGGATTCAGGCTCGACAGGTACTGCAGGGCGGTCGGGATCCTCGGTTCCCTGAACGCGAGCACGTACCTGTGGTCCAGGCGGTCCCTCTCCTCGCAGATGGCGACCAGTTCCTCGAGGGTGACGTCATCCGGGACATAGTCGACGGGCGTCAGGTAGTCGTCCTTCGTCAACGAAGGCTGCCTCTGCCCGAGGATGCGGGCGATGGGCGCCCCCTTGTAGACCCTGATGCCCACGGTGACGATGATCATGTCGAGGCGCGAGGCCGTGTCCTCGATCGCGAGGAGCGTCTCCCTTGCGGTCTCCGCGGTCTCCCCGGGGGCCCCAAGGAGGAGTATCCACTGCACCGGGATGCCGGCCTTGCGGAGCAGGGCCGCCGTGCTCCGGATCTCCCGCACGGTGTAGTCCTTGCCGAGCGCCGCGAGCATGGCGTCGTTTCCGGCCTCGGCGTTCACGCAGACGGAGAGGAACCCGGCCTCCTTCATCAGGCTTGCAAGCTCCTCGTCGAAGGACCCCGGATTGATGCCCATGGTGGAGAAGCGGCAGCGCATGTCCCGCCCGATGACTGCCCCGAGGACCGCCTTGCAGTGGTCGAGCGGCGCGTTGAAGGTGCTGTCCACGAACTCCACGTCCTTCATCCCGGTGGACCCGGTCAGCCGTTCTATCTCGGCGGCCACGGCCGACGGATCGCGCAACCTGTACCTGCTTCCCTCGATGAAGTTGTAGATGCAGTAGACGCATGCGTACTCGCAGCCACGCTTGGTCTGCACCTGGAGCGTGGCGCCGCGACGCCTGTAGGTGGCGGTGTCGATGAAGCGGGGATACTCGGACGATGGCAGGCCGTCCAGGCCCTCGATCCTTGCGGGAGGGTTGTCGATGACGATGGCATCGTCCGACCTGGCGACGAGCCCCGGGACGCCGTCCAGCGGCGCCCCTTTCCCCAATCGGTCGAGGAGATCGACGATGGCGCTCTCGCCGTCACCCCTGATCGCATAGGGGAGATCGAGGTACTCGAGCATCGCGGCGGCGTTGATGCCCACCGCGGCTCCCCCGATGACGATGGGCCCCGAGAAACTGCCCTTCAGGGTGGAGACAATCCCGTCCCTGATCGCGGGCAGCATGAAATCCGGCGGGAATCCGACGTTGCGGTCCATGTTTCGTATCCCGATCCCGACGTACGCCGGAGACAGCTCACGGAGCGCCCTGACGATCTTTTCCCTGGGATCGGTGTCGAAGGCGAGGTCTAGGATGCTCGCGCGGTACCCGGCCTTCTCCAGCGAGGCGGCTACGTAGCACAGGCCCAGGGGCATGACCGGGAGCAACCCACCGTAGAGGTTGGCGTTCACGAGGAGGATGTCGGTACGACCTGTTGCGTGTCCCGTCAATTGGCAAGCCTCGCCTCGTAAAAGTGGCTCGCGCCCCGATCGCTGGCCGCTGCGATACGGTATTAACGCACGCTCCCCTCTCCGGGGCAAGCGCCAGCGGCGGCCAGGCGCGCGATGGCACACGGCCGGCGCGTATCAACCGAGCGTCTCGATGATCCTCGAGCAGCCGCCGCCGCGCAGGTACGCGGCGTGGTCATGGATGTCCTCGAACCTCCGGCCGACTATCCCGGAGCACTCGAAGACGTAGTCCGTGCACTTCATGAACCTGTCGATCGCCTGCATGGCCCGCGGATCCTTGAACTCGAGCTTGCCGGCGCCTTCCACGAGCCGCTCGAGCCCGATGATCCAGATCGCGGCCCCCAGCGCGCCGCACGCTCCGCCCGAGAGGCCAATGCCTCCGGCCAGCCCGGCGGCCATCACGGCATGCACGTCGGACGCGCCCATCCTGCGTGCGAGCATCGCCGAGCAGCTCACCGGAGCGTCGGGTACGCCCGCTGGATCTGCCGAGAGGGCGGCGCCGATCTCCCCGAATGCAGCCGGGGCGTACCTGGCCGCCCTGCGGAAGCAGCCGATGGTCCCACCCTTGAGGAGGAAGTACGCGACCGTCTTCGCCGTGGAAGACGACTCGTCCAGGTCGGTCAGCTCGTGGCAATCCACGTGGCCGTTCTGGCCGCGGAAGGACTCCACGAGCCCGCGCGACGCGGTCACGGCCACGGCCTCGGCTCGCGGGCCCGTCCCGTGGCGCCGGTACGCCTGCGCGCCGGCGGCGAGCGCCGCGCCCCAGATCATGCCGC
>CAZGVR010000124.1:6775-9310 GCA_964528945.1 uncultured Myxococcales bacterium | reverse complement strand
ACCCCGTGCCGCTCTGGAAGGGTGAGGATGTCGTGAAGCCGCACCCGGAGGCCTGCTGGCGCTTCATCAAGTCTGATGCACAGAATCGTTTGAGGATCGAGAAGGGGAAGTTCTACATCTTACGCTCCAAGGAGCGCATCAGGCTCTCCAAGTCCATTGCAGTATATTGCCGGGCGATCGACGAGACGATCGGAGAGATGAGGATCCACTACGCAGGTTTCGTGCACCCGCTGTTCGGACAGTCGAGGCGAGAGGGGGAACAGGTTGGTACGCCCCTCATTTTCGAGGTCCGAGGGCATGACGTGAACGTGAGCCTGCGCGACGGCGAGAAGATGGCGCGCATGACCCTGTATCGGATGTCGAGGGATGCTGCAGGAGAAGGGGATAGTTCATACGAGGGCCAAACGCTGCAACTGTCGAAGTTCTTCGCTGACTGGCCCGAGGAGATCGAGCTCGAACCGCTCGGCGAAGACAAGTTTCGGGTCGTAGGCACTGGAAGGGTGGGAGCCTGATGCAGCAGCGACTCGACTTCTCGCAGGAGTTCAGGATCGCGAGGCTTCACGACTGTGACGTGCGCGGCGCGAGCGAGCACCTCGCGGCCTTCCTGAAGCTTGTCCTTGCCAACGAGCCGAAGTACCCCGGGATCGGAGCATGGTTGAATGCCAAGGTGCTCCCGGGATTGCTGAGCGAGCAGCGAACGGCGTATATCGTGTACCTGAACGGCACCCCTGTGGCCTCGGCGGTGGCCAAAAGGGGCGAGGCAGCCAAGTTCTGTCATCTGCGGATCGACGAAGGAGCGAGGGACGCACACCTTGGCGATCTTTTCTTCGTCCTGATGACCCTGGACATATGGGGCAGGGCGAAGGAGGTCCACTTCACGCTTCCGGAGGGCCTTTGGGAAGAAAAGAGGCCTTTCTTCAACTCCTTCGGGTTTGCCGGTGCGAGCAGCTCTCCACAGCAGTACCGGAAGGACGAGCATGAGCTGAGATGCTCGGCCTCGATTGAGTCTGTGATGGGCGCGGCCAGGGACAAGATCCCAAGGCTGGTTCACCTCTTCAAGACGAACGGCTGCCGGCTAGACAACCGTATCGTGCTTAGTATCCATCCACGCTACGCCGACAGCATCCTGGCAGGGAAGAAGACGGTCGAGATCCGGAAGCGCTTCTCGAGCCAGTGGATCGGACAGAGGCTCTCCCTCTACGCCACGAAACCGAGCCGGGGAATCGTAGGAGAGGCAACGATCGGAAACGTAGAGGCCGGAAGCCCCAGGAAGATCTGGGACGAACACGGCAAGGATACTGGATGCGACAAAGCCGACTTCGACCGCTACACCAGGAACGCAAGAGAGGTGTTCGCGATTTCTCTCACCGACGTGACCGGCTACGAGAGACCTATCGCATTGGAGAGGATGAGCGGGATTCTAGGTACCAGGCTCACACCTCCTCAATCCTATGCAGCACCGAAGGGGAAGAAGCCCTGGGCTGAAGCCGTTACAATTGCTTCACTCCTGGCTGGTCGCTTCCCCGGCACGTTCCGCCTGTAATCGCACATTGCATTCCACAAGGCCGCATCGGCAGCTCGTGAGTCGATGGGTTCCGAAGTGTGGTACCATGCCGTTCCGGCGACGAAAATTCTAGTCACCCTGTTCGTGCACGGGTCGCGCGGCGCTTGACGCCCCGGCCGATCGGCCGCAACATCCGCCGGTCTGGAGGAACACCCATGCAATCGAGGCGGACGATCGTTCTGGTGCTGGTGGCGGCGCTCGCGCCCGGATCGGTCCTCGGGCTGGTCGAGCCGGATCCGCTCGAGTCCGAGGATATAAAGGCCATGCTGGACGAGGCCGGCGGCGCCGAGGAGTTCCCGGACGACCACGTGCTCGTGGTCCATCACCACACGGACGTGACCGTGGAGGAGAGCGGCCTCTCGCACGTGGTGGACCGGCGCGTCGTGAAGGTGCTCGACGCCGAGGGCGTGAAGGAGACCTCGGTGCTTCGGTTCGACTACGACCCGGCGTCGCAGTTCATGGAGGTGCGCTGGGTCAGGGTGTTCAAGAAGGACGGCAAGGTCCTGAAGCTCAACCTGGACAAGCTGCGCGACCTGCCGCAGCCGGACTACGGGATCCGCTGGGGCGCGCGCATGATGATCCTGGGCGTGCCCGGGCTGCAGCCAGGCGACGCCGTGGCATGGGAGACCTACAGCAAGGGCTTCCAGATCGCCTACCTCACCCCCGAGGACGCGGCCGCGGCGTCCGCGGGCGACGACAAGTACGTCCCGCCCATGAAGGGCCACTTCTACGACGTCGTGTACTTCGAGGGCACGAGCCCGATCGCGGAGCGCATCTACTCGCTCCACGTGCCCGGCGACAAGCCCGTGCACGCCAAGGTCGTGAACGGGGAGGTGGCGAGCGAGGTGCGGCCCGGGGACGACGGCCGGCACCACTACGAGTGGTCCAAGCGGAACGTGCCGGCGCGGCCCGAGGAGAAGCGGGAGCCGGACGCCCCCGACGGGGAACCCCTGGAGGGCCAGGCCCTGCTT
>CAZGVR010000124.1:6295-6765 GCA_964528945.1 uncultured Myxococcales bacterium | reverse complement strand
GACGCGGCAGGCGGCGGTCTCGGAGCAGGTCTACAAGGTCGTGCTCGCGACCGTGAAGACGTGGTCGGAGAAGTCGGTCTGGTTCTTCGGCGTGAACGAGCCGGTCTTCGCAGCCGACCCGGGCATAGAGAGCAAGGTGAAGGAGATCGTCGCGGGCAAGAAGACCGACGACGACAAGGTCGAGGCGCTGCTCAGGTGGGTGGCGCACAACATCCGCTACTCGGGCATCTCCATGGGCCCGGGCGAGGGCTACACGATCCATCCGGGCACCATGACTTTCCACGACCGGTGCGGCGTGTGCAAGGACATCGCCGGCATGCTCATCACCATGATGCGGGTCGCGGGCTTCACGGTCTACCCGGCCATGACCATGGCCGGCGCCAAGGTGGAGTCGGTCGCCGCCGATCAGTTCAACCACTGCGTCGTGGCGTGGAAGCAGCCCGATGGATCGTTCAGGATGCTGGATCCGA
>CAZGVR010000124.1:5015-6279 GCA_964528945.1 uncultured Myxococcales bacterium | reverse complement strand
CCCCCGGGATCTTCACGTGTTGCCACGCTGTTTCCCTGCTCGGCGCTCTTCCGCTCTACGGGGTGGACCGGCGCGTCGTGAAGGTGCCGGCCGCCGAGGGCGAGCAGCACTACGTCGTGGGGTCGCCAGAGGGCGAGGACCTCACCAAGACGCCGGCGTTCGGGCCGGATCTCAACACCTTCACGATCGAGGGCAAGAGCAAGATCGGCAAGGACGGGGCGCTCGGCGGCACCGTCACGATCCGGGGGACGGGCTACCCGGACACGCGCATGCGCCGCGCCATCGCCTACTCCCAGGCGGGCGAGGGGAGGGCAGTGTTCACGAGGTTCCTGTCGGCCATCTCGCCTTTCGTGAAGGTGAAGTCCCACGACGCGGGCGACCACGCCGATCTCGACGAGCCGCTCGTCGTGAAGATGTCCTACGAGGATCCATGGTACGGGGCGGCCGACAAGGGGCGGCTCTCGTTCGTGATCCCGCTCGCGCACTTCATCCTCGGGCAGGAGAGGTGGAGCCCCTACTTCATGCTCGGGGAATGGAAGGACCGGAAGAACCCGGCGCTGTTCTGGTTCCCGCAGAAGGTGGTGGTCGAGGAGTCGGTCTCCATCCCGGGCGGGCTCGAGGCCGTGGAGCTGCCGCCGGCCGCGCACGAGGACGGCAAGTGGACCTCCTGGGACTTCTCCGCGGAGCAGAAGGGCTCCACGATCGTCTGGAGCGCGACGTGGCAGGTCAAGGTCAGGCTCGCGCCGCCCGAGTCCTTCGGCGAGCTGGACGGGCTCAGGAAGGCCATCCTCGACCACGAGGATGCGGAGGTCGTGCTCGTGGCCAAGAAGCCCAAGGGAAAGGCCGCGGAGGTGCAGCCATGAGCCGCGCCATGAAGATGCGTCTCACGGTCGTGACTTTCGCCGCCGGGATCGCCGGGATGTCCTCGGCCGGGGTCGAGGACGGGCTCGAGGCCGCGCTCGGGGCCGCTTCCGGAAGCGGGGCGGACGGCGTCATCGTGTCCTCGGGCAAGAGGATCGTCCTCGGCAAGGACGGGCGCGTGCTGACCAGGGTCAGGGAGACCCAGAGGTTCCTCACCGACTACGCGGTGGACGTCCACGCGGATCCGGTGTTCAGGTACAACGCCGCCCACCAGTCCGTGATCGTGAAGAGGGCCGCGTCCCTCCGCGCGGACGGAGTCGTGACCACGCACACGAAAAACGCGCTCAACGTGGCCACGCCCATGAGCCTGGTCGAGGCGCCGTTCTTCGCCGACGTGCAGGAC
>CAZGVR010000124.1:4556-5005 GCA_964528945.1 uncultured Myxococcales bacterium | reverse complement strand
GGGGGTCGAGGTCGGCGCCGCCTCGGAGGTCGACGTGGAGATCGAGGACCAGGAGCCGTTCCCCAGGCTCTTCCACGGGGTTGAGCAGTTCCACGACAGCCGGGAGATCGCGGACAAGACGCTGTCCATAAGGATGCCGTCGGATCGAAAGCTCGCGTGGTGGTGGACCGGGAAGGACAGGCCGCCGGACGTGAAGATCTCCGGGACCGCGACCGAGTACACGTTCCACGCGACCGGCCTTCCGGCCGTGAACGCCCACGAGTCGCCTTCGCTGACCGGGAACGATCTGCCGGCCCTCTACTGGATGGAGGAGGTCCCGGAGGAGGATCTCGCGGCACGGCTGCTCGCGTCCGCGCCGTGCGCCCTGCCCGGCAGGCAGGAGGACTGCAAGGCGCAGGGCGAGGCGATCTGGACAGCCCTCGAGCCCGGGATGGAAGACGTGGGCCCGG
>CAZGVR010000124.1:0-4546 GCA_964528945.1 uncultured Myxococcales bacterium | reverse complement strand
CAGGATGTCCGCGGCCGGAGTCGAGGACGGGCTCGAGGCCGCGCTCGGGAGCGCGATCCACGAGAGGGTCGTCAACGGCCTCAGGCAGGTCGCGGTCGATCGGTCGGTCTTCGGCGACGGGTTCCGGACGCCGGACGAGGCCTTCAGGTCGGGCTACGCAGAGCCCGCGGAGATGCTCGGCGTGCTGCACACGGTGTTCACCAGGCTCGGATGGGATCCGCTCGCGCTGGTCTCGCTCTCGCACGATCCCGGGCCGGGCCTGAGGCTGCACCCTGCCAACGTCGAGGCGCTGTGGATCCGCGCGAGCGTGGACGGGCGCTACCTCTACATGGACGTCGCTTCGCTCCCCGGAGCAGGCGAGCCGCGCGGCGAGCACGTGTTCGTCCTTTCCGCGACCGGCCTCGAGGCCCCCGACTTCCTGGATCCGGCGTCCACCGGCATGAAGCTGGACGCCGTGATGGATCTCGCCGCCGGGACGCCGACCGTCGAGGGGACGCTCTCCCTCAGGGGCGAGCTCAATCCCTACGCCCCGATCCTGGCCCCGGCAGCGTCGGACCCGGTCGCAACGGTCGTGTCGGCCCTGGGCGACGATTCCGGGATCGAGGTGAAATCCGCATCGTTCGTGACCCTCTCCCTGGCCGAGACCGTGATCTCGTTCTCGGGTGTGCCCGTAATCTCGGAGGGAATGCTCGACGTGCGGCTGCCATCCATGATCGCCGGGCTCATCGCGGGCGCGTGGGAGCCCTGGAGGATCGCGCGGTCCCTGCCGCTCTCGATCGAGGAGCGGACGAGGGAGAAAGTCCGCATCGAGGTCCTTCTCCCCGAGGGCGCTTCCGTGCTCCACGCGCCCACGTTCCAGGACAAGGGCGGAGCCTCGGGCCCGGTGTCGATCTTCCACTCGGTCGGCCTGGACGAGAAGCACGTCTCGCTCTCGCGGCGGATCACGATAGATCCAGGGACCATCGAGCCGGACGGCCTGGAGGCCGCGCTCGACCTCCTCGCCGACGCCCTGGCCGCGCCGCACAACAGGATCCTGGTCCAGCTATCCCCCGGGTGACCTTTCCTTCCCGCCCAGCCAGACGCGCGTGTAGACGGAAAGCGCCACGATCCCCACGAGGACCGCGAACCACAGCGTGGCCAGGCGCGTGAGGATCGTCGCCCCGACGGCCACGTCGCGGCCCAAGTCGTGCGGCCCCATCCTGAGCAGAAGCCCGGTGAGCCCGCCCTCGGTCACGCCCAGCCCGCCCGGCATCATGGCGAGCGCCCCGGCCGCCGTGGAGAAGGCGTAGATGAACGTCGCGGTGAAGAGGTCCACCCTCGACTCGCCGAATCCCCTCAAGACCATCCAGAAAGCCATGCACTCGCAGAACCAGGCCACGACCGAGATGGCGACCGGGCCCAGCAGCCTGTCCCACCTCGCCATGAGGTACGTGCTCTCGTAGGCCTCCCGGAGCTTCGGCGCGAGCCTGCGCAGGAGCGGCAGCCTGGAGGCGATGCCGAGGATCGCCTCCCCGAGCGGGCGCACGGTCACGGCGAGGACGAGCCCCAGGGTCAGCCCGAAGCCCGCCACCATGAACACCCACCCGGACCTGAAGGAGACCGCGCCTGCGAGAGCGAGCAGCAGGATCGCGATCATGTCCGTGAGCCTCTCGGCGAGCACGATGGGCGCGGACCTGGCCACGGGGATGTCCAGCCTCTCCTTCAGGAGGACCGACTTGATGACCTCGCCGAACTTGCCGGGTGTGACGGCCATGACGAACCCGGAGAGGAACATGGCGAAGCTCTCGTGCACCGGAAGCCGGATCGAGAGGCATCGCAGGTAGTAGTGCCACTTGGCGAAGCGCAGCACGTAGTTCAGGAACGCGAGCCCGAGCGCGGCCGCCATGTACCACCAGCGGAAGCTCCCGAGGGCGTCCCTCAGCTTGCGGACGTCCCCGAGCACGGCGAGCACGGCGTACAGCCCCACGCCCAGGAGCAGGGCGACGATGATCGGCCTGACCAGCCTTTGCGCCCTGCCCTGCCCGGCCGTACCCAAGGCTACCCGGCGTCCCGGATGGCCGCCTCGAGCCGCGGGAGGACCTCCTCTGCAGGGCCTCTCAGCACCACGTCCGCCCTCGCGGTCAGGTCGGTCTCGCACGGGTTCACCTCGATCACGGGCGCCCCGTGCATGGAGGCCTGCAACGGAAGCAGGGAGGCCGGCGCCACCACTGCGCTGGTGCCCACGACGAGCATGGACCTGCACCTCGCGGCGAGGGACGTGGCCTCGAGGAGCGCCCTCTCAGGGATGGGCTCGCCGAACAGGACCACGGTCGGCCGTACCCAGCCGCCGCACGACGGGCAGGTCGGCGCCGCCGTCATGTCGAGGTATCCGATGGCCAGGGCCACGTCGATCCCGAGGCCGCACGACTCGCAGGCCACCTCCACCGCGCTGCCGTGGAACTCGACGACGCGCCCGGATCCCGCCTGCTGGTGGAGGCCGTCGATGTTCTGGGTGACCACCGCGTCCACGAGGCCCATCTTCTCGAGGCGGGCGAGGGCCAGATGGCCGTCGCTCGGCCTGGTGACGGCGATGAGCCGCCCCATGTCCCGGAAGAGCTCCCACACCCTGTGAGGGTCGGTCCGCCAGGCCGCGGCCGTGGCGTACTCCTCGGGCGGGAAACGATCCCACAGGCCTCCATGCGACCTGAAGTCCGGGATCCCGCTCGGGACCGAGATCCCTGCGCCCGTGAGCGCCACGCACCCGCCCCTTCCGACCGTGCCGGCCGCCTCCAGGATGGCCCTGTCCGAAGGCCGTGACATGCCGCGATCATACATCAATACGATCGAGATCTTCACGTTCCATTCGTGCTTTACTCGCCTGCTTCCATTGGATATTATCCGTCACGCGTACGACGACCCCAACATCGTAGAAGGGACCAAGACATGAACCGGGAATCCCGCATGACCATCGTCGCCCTTGCGGTTCTGGCCCTCGCGGCCGCCGCGGCCTGCAGCAGGTCGAAGGTCGAGTCGATCGAGCACATGAACAAGGGGATCGATTTCTACACGACCAAGCAGTACAACCAGGCGATCGCGGAGCTCGAGAAGGCGATCCAGCTGGACGAGGACAACGAGCTGGCCTACCACAACCTCGCGATCGTCCACCTGGACCTGGAGCACTGGCAGAAGGCGGCCCAGCTCCTCACCAGGGCGGCCGCCTTGAACCCCAAGAACGCGAACTACCAGTTCCTGCTGGGCCGCTCCTACCAGGAGCTGGGCGAGCTCGAGCAGGCCAAGAACTCCTTCGAGAACGCCGTGAACCTGGACCCCAAGTTCTACAAGCCGAACTACCACCTGGCGCAGGTCTACGAGCAGCTCGACGAGCCGGAGAAGGCGCTGCAGTCCTACACGGAAGCGTGCACCAAGAACGGCAGGTTCATGCCGGCCTACACGGCGCTCGCCAACCTCTACATAGAGCTGGGGTTCGCGGATCACGCGAAGCAGGTGCTCGAGGAGGCGCTCGAGGCGGTCGTCCCGAACAGCGACGAGCACGCCGAGGTCGAGAAGCTGCTGGGCACGGCATTCCAGGAGAAGGAGGATCCCGAGCAGGCCATCGTCCACCTCAAGAAGGCGGTGGACATAAAGCCCACGATGCTCGATGCGGTCTTCAACCTCGGCTGGACGTATGCCCAGATCAAGAGCAACGACAACGCCAGGCTCTACCTGGGGAGGTTCATCAAGAGCGCGACCGACGAGACGCCGCAGGAGTACGTGAGGGCCGCGCAGGCCAAGCTGTACGAGTTCGCGGAGGAGCCGCTGGCGAACCAGTGAGCCCGGGACCATCCAACAGACGAAGTGATCGGGAAGATGCGCTACGAAGGATTTTCTGACTGGGAGGATCTGGCCAGGGCGCTGGAGGAGAGGGCGGAGAAGTCGCCCGCCGCCGAGAAATCCGCCCTGTACCTGCGGGCCGGGACGATCCACGGGGACATACTCCTCCGCAAGGGGGAGGCGATGACGAGGTACCAGCTGGCGGTCAAGCACGACCCCGGCTGCAGGGAAGCCGTCAGGCGGGCCCGCGAGATCTACGAGCAGATGGGCAAGCTCGGCATGGTCGGGAAGCTCATCGACATCGAGCTGAAGGTCGTGCAGGAGCGGCAGAACCGCGTCGAGATTCGCATGCTGAAGGCCATGAGCGGCCTGTACGCGGCCAAGCTCGCTGCCGCCCTGGAGCAGCTGGAGGAGGCGCTCGCGCTCGATCCGTCGAACAGGGAGGCGGCCGAGCTGGCCGCGGACCTCGAGCTCGAGGAGGACTTCTACGCCAAGGCCGTGTCCATCGAGCAGGAGGTGCAGAAGCTCTCGCCGGGCGAGTCGCCGAGGGCGGCCTTCCTCTACGCGAGGGCGGGCATCCTTTACCGGAGGGACGGCGAGACCGGGAACGCGCTCCGCTGCTTCGAGCAGGCGTGCAGGCAGGCCCCGCAGGACCTGAGGATCATCCTCTTCTTCGAGGAGACGGCGGTCGAGGCTGGGGACCCGGCCCCGGTGTTCAGTCTCTACGAGTCCCTCG
>CAZGVR010000123.1:5147-9358 GCA_964528945.1 uncultured Myxococcales bacterium | reverse complement strand
AAACGAGGACGGCGAACTCCACGTGGGCAAGGCGCTCAAGGACCCCATGCTCAACATGCCCGACGACACCTGGACCGTGCAGGTCTGGACCGCGTTCACTCCGTAGCCCCCTCGGACGTGTACATCCCCTTCCTCGGTCCCGGGTCTCCCGGGACCGCTTCTTGACGACCACGCTACGGTAATCTAATGTATTACCGGATATGCCGGCGGTGAGGTGCAGGGGGTTCGAGTGGGACGACGGCAACGAGCTCCACCTCGCCCTGGGCCACGGGATCGAGCCCGGGGAGGCCGAGGAGGTCCTGGCTGTCGGGCCCGTCGTCCGGCGGACCAGGAAGGGGCACTACGCGGCGTTCGGCCCGACCCGGCACGGACGCCTCCTCGTCCTGGTCTTCGAGCGCCGTCCCCGGGGCATCTTGCGTGTGATCACGGGCTGGGACATGAAACCATCGGAGCGGCGATACTACAGTGAACATCGCAGAGGTTGAGCAATGACAAAGACCAGCAGGAGAAAGGTACCTTCGGGCGAGGCGGCCTCGTACTACGACCGTCGCGGCGTACTCGGGGAGATCGACCACCGACCTGTCGAGTTCGCGCTCGAGGAGGATCTCGGGGAGCAGATCCTGCTGGGCAAGAGGGTGCGGCGGCTGAAGAACCTCTCGATCAAGCTCGACGAGGTCCAGATCATCGCGATCAGGAAGGTCGCCACGCTCAAGTCGACCCCCTACCAGACACTGATCAGGCAGTGGCTCGCCTCCAGGCTCCGCGAGGAGCTGAAGCTGGAAAGAGTCGGATGCCGGACGGAGAAACGCCGATGAGACCAAGTGCAATGCTCCTCGCAGCGCTGCTCGCGGCCCTTTCGCAGGCATGCGGCAGCGAGACGCAGACGGGCAGGCCGGACCTGGTATGCCCCGGGGATCCTGGCTGCCCGGACGAGGGCGAGGAGGTGCTGCGCGCGGGCGCGGCCGCGGTCGCCATCACCCCCACGGTCACGGAATGGATGGAGACGGACGCGGACGCGGACTTCATCTTCGAGCCGCGGCCGCTCGGCGACGACACCTGGAACGACGCTGATGGCGACGGCGAGTGGGACGCGGTCTGGCTCGCCGGCTTCGGGAACGCCCGCCCGGCCCGCGGCGTGCGGAACGACATCGAGGCTCGGGCCATCGTCCTCTCGTGGAGATCCACGACCATCGCGATCGTGGCGCTCGACCTGGTCGGCTACTTCCACTCGGACATCGAGAAGGTGCGCGCCGAGGTGAGGACCGCGCACCCGGACATCGACTTCGTGTCGATCTCCTCCCTCCACAACCACAACGGGCCGGACACGATGGGCCTGTGGGGCTTCGACGAGACGTGGGCCGGCTGGGACGCCGCGTACATGGACCAGGTGAAGGCCGGAATCGTGGCGGCCGTGGACTCGGCCCACTCGGCGCTCGAGCCCGCGCGCGTCTCCTACGCCGCGACCGAGGTCGACGACCACGAGCACGGCGCGTGCAACTTCGTATCCGACACGCGCGACCCGGTCATCATCCTGAACACCATGACCATCCTGCGCTTCACGGCCTCGGACGACGGGAGCACGATCTCCACGCTCGTGAACTGGGGCTCGCACCCCGAGTACACTGGCGAGGGCAACGACCAGCTCACGGCCGACTTCCCCCACTTCCTGCGCGAGGGCATCGAGGACGGCGTGTACCGGGGATCGGTCGCGCTGGACGGCGTTGGCGGCGTGACGGTGTACGTGTCCGGCTCCGTGGGCGGCCTGATCTGCCCATACGACCTGGACGACCTCTGGGGATTCGAGGATCTGGACGGCACGGTGTACGTGCACACCGAGGCAGGCATGGCAGAGGGCGTGGGCTGGAGCCTGGCGGCGCACGCGCTGGCGGCGCTCGAGACCGCGACAACGCCCGAGGACGCGTGCCCCCTCGAGGTGCGCTCGCAGGTCCTGGAGATGGCGGCCGAGAACTACGGCTACCACGCCATGATGCTCTCGAACGTGTTCCACAGGGACGACATCCACGGGTACGACACGTCCAGGCCCGCCGGGCCCGACAACCTGCCGAAGCTCTGGACCGAGACCTCGTGGATCAGGATCGGCCGCGCCCAGATCCTGGGCATACCTGGCGAGCCCACGCCCGAGCACTTCGTGGGCGGCTACGAC
This sequence comes from uncultured Myxococcales bacterium, assembly GCA_964528945.1. Taxonomy (GTDB): domain Bacteria; phylum Myxococcota_A; class Polyangia; order DRWM01; family DRWM01; genus CAZGVR01. The sequence goes on along the minus strand of CAZGVR010000123.1, from coordinate 7,194 downwards.
GGGTCCTCCACGCCGGAGTGCTACGGCGGGTTCCTGGACCCCTCGTTCCTGGGGTGGCCGTCGAACCCGAACCCGCCAGACCTGTCGCTCGCGCCCGAGGGCCCATACCTCTTCGACAGGCTGATCTTGAACGGCGCCGAGTACCCCATGGCCTGGGGCCTCACGAACGACGAGATCGGGTACCTCGTGCCATCGTACGACTACGAGCTCGCGAACCCCGGCGCGTACGTGACCGAGCCGCCCGGCGACCACTACGAGGAGACCAACTCCATCGGCCCTTCGGCCTGGCCCGCGATCGAGGCCACGGCCGAGAAGCTCGTGGGGTACTGACCGGGCCGCGAAGCTCCGCGAGGAGAGATCCACGGCTTGACAATGATGTCATTAGTGATACCACTATCTTGGGCCATCGACAAGGTGGAGGCCGAGCATGACGAGGGATAGATATTCCTATCGCGTCTCGTGGTCGGACGAGGATTCCGAGTTCGTCGGGGTCTGCACCGAGTTCCCGAGCCTGAGCTGGCTCGCTCGGACGCCGGAGGCCGCCCTCAGGGGGATCCGGAGGGTCGTGGCAGTGACGGTCAGGGACCTCGAGAAGAACGGCGAGGAGGTTCCCGAGCCCATCTCCACGAGGAAGTTCAGCGGGAGGTTCGTGGTGCGGGTACCACCCGACGTCCACAGGCGGCTCGTGAGGGAAGCCAGCGAGAACAGGGTGAGCCTGAACCGGCTCGTCAGCTCCAAGCTTGCCGGGTGACGGGCCACCGTCGATCCTCTTGCCTCCCGTTTCCACCGGTAATACCCTGTTGAGCGAGCATGGAGAAGAACATGACTGAAGCAAAGAGCCGGTCCATGGTGGTCTCGGTCCTCGCCTCTGCGATCCTGGCCGCCGGCTGCGGCGCCTCGGACGACGGGCCGCCGCTCTGGGACGGGGTGGGAGACACGGGCGGCTGGGACACCACCGGAGACACGCTCGTGGACACGCTCTCGGACATCCCGACGGAAACCCCGGTCGACGACTGCTCCGAGCGCGCGCGCTGGATCTACCTGGTCGCCGAGGACAAGAGCTTCCTCAGGTTCTACCCGGACATCATGAACTTCGAGCTCGTGGGAACCCTGAACTGCCCGGCCGGCGCGCTCGCCACGCCCTTCTCCATGTCGGTGGACAGGAACGCGGACGCCTGGGTCCTGTACGCGCCCGCGCTCGGCGGAGGCCAGCTCTTCAAGGTGAGCACGCTGGACGCCTCGTGCTACGCGACCTCGTTCGCACCGAGCCAGAACGGCTTCGACCTCTTCGGCATGGGCTTCGCCTCCGACTCCGCCGGATCGAGCGACGAGACGCTGTTCGTGGCAGGCGGGTCCGCGCTCACGATAGGCACGGGCAACGCCCAGCTCGGCTGGGTCGACATGACCTCGCTCATCCTCTCGCCCGTCGGTTCCGTCCAGGGCTGGCCCGAGATGACGGGCACGGGCGCCGGGGAGCTGTGGGGCTTCGATCCCTACTCGTCCCCGCCGAGCATCATCCAGCTCGACAAGTGGAGCGGGTCCGTGCTCTTCACGTACAACACCACCATCACCTCCGGGCTCACCGAGGCGTGGGCCTTCGCGTTCTGGGGCGGCGACTTCTACGTCTTCTTCAAGATCGCGGCGGACGCCTCGACCAAGGTCTACAAGCTCGAGACCGACGACGGATCCACCACGGTCGTGGTCCCGGACTCGGGCTACAAGATCGTGGGGGCCGGCGTTTCCACCTGCGCGCCCGTGTTCATCTAGCCTGGCGCCTCCGCCCGCCGTCAGCCCTGCTTCACGTCCAGATCACGGGAATGCCGTAGGCGGCAACGCGGCGATCGTGCGTGACGAGCGTCAACCCTTCCGCCGCAGCCTGGGCCACGAGCATGCGATCGAACGGATCGCGGTGGAAGGGAGGGAGGGCCGCGGCGGCCTCCGCGTGCGCGAGCGTGATGGGCAGCTTCATGAACCCGCTGTCCTCGACGCCTGACTCCATGCTGCCGGGGATCTCGAGCCGGCCCATGGCTGCCTTGATGCCAGCCTC
>CAZGVR010000123.1:3675-5137 GCA_964528945.1 uncultured Myxococcales bacterium | reverse complement strand
CCGAGGCAGCGCTCACGAAGACGATGTCCGCGCCGCCGATCGCCTCGCGGGCGGTTCGCCGCAGCCTCGGATCGTCCATCCGCCACCACAGGAAGACGTGCGTGTCGAGGAGGAGCCGCGATTCAGCCGGCTTCACGGTCGTCACCCTCGAACGCCTCGAGCAGCTCGCGGGGTAGCGGGGCGTCGAAGTTGCGCGCGATGCGGACCTTCCCCTTCCACCCACCCGGCTTGCGCCTGCGGCCGGCCCTTCCGACGGGCACGAGCCTCGCGAGCGGCACTCCGTCCTTCGCGATGATGATCTCCTCCCCTGCGGCGGCACGATCGCCGAGCCTCGAGAGCGAGGTCTTGGCCTCGTACAGGTTGTAGAGGTTGCTCGCCATGCGGGTGATCGTACGTTATTGGTCAACCTTGGTCAAGTACCCCGCCGCTCACCCGCCGCGCGGGCGCGAAGCCCGCATCAGCTCCAGGTACGACCGCGCCACCGCGTCCGCGTCCAGGCCGATAGTGCGCGCGCACGTGACCAGGAAGCCCCGCACGTACACGGGCTCCGGAAGCGCCGCGTAGTCCTCGGCCTCCAAGGCCGAGAGGTACGTGACCGAGACCTTGGTTATCGCGCTCATCTCCTCGAGCGTGAGCCCCCGCTCCTTCCGCACGCCCGCGAGCCACGCGCCGGTCGCGCCCTGCGGCGGCACTGGCACGGCGTGCGACGGCTGTGACGGTGCCGGCGATGCCTGTGACAGGGTCGAGGCCGGCCTAGCGTATACCGGCTTCGCGGCCAGCTGGGGACGCGAGGCGTCCTCCGCCTGGACGAGCCGCCTGTCGTAGTCGCGCTTCTGCCTGCGATCGAGGAGCAGCTTCTGGGCCCTCTGGGCGCGCTCCACGAAGGCCTGCGTGCCGCGTCCCTCGCCCATCATGACCGTGGCCGGGGTCAGCCCGCCGAACACGTCGTGGATCCTCTTCGCGGCCCGCCGGATCTCGTGCTCGCCCGCGCCCCGGTCCACCTCCAGCGTCTCGTAGAGGTTCTCCTCCACGCCCGGCGCGCGCGGCTCGATCCTGGGGTGGATCCTGTCGACGTCCGGCGTTCCGAGCAGCCTGCGCACGAGCGACTCCACGTCGTGGCCCGCCTTCGAGAATGGCATGTGGACCAGCAGGGGGATCCTGCGCCTGTGGGCGGCGCCGATCGCATCCTCACGCTCGATGGTGCCGAGATCGACGAGCGGGAGCGCGAACACCCTGGTGCCCACGCTCTCCACTGCCCTGCCGAGATCGAGGTCTTCCCTCTCCTGCGCCATGTTCACGACCAGGCCGATCCTGAACCGTCGCACCACGGCCAGGATCGCGTCACTGATCCTGCCCGGGCCTGCGCGCTCCATCAGGTCCCTGGGCGAGGCGAAGCCCCCCGTTCCGGGCGAGGCGACGGGCAGGGCGAGGTGCGGGCCCGTCGAGTCGGCCGCAGCGGACG
>CAZGVR010000123.1:3098-3665 GCA_964528945.1 uncultured Myxococcales bacterium | reverse complement strand
GCGGGGCGACGCCCGCCACCCCGTCCCATGCCCCGCGCGCGGCCACGAGCGCGCCCATCCCCCCGGGCGCCTCGGCCGACGAGGCCGCGATCTCTCGGAGGACCGCCTGGGCCGAGCAGGCGTACAGCTCGCGGACGGAAACGGGATCCGGGGTCGTGACGAGGATCCGGACGGGCGACGACCTGAAGGTCCGCGACACGAACTCCGACCCGTCCCACCTCATGTCCGCGACGAGCACGTCGTGCTCCCCCCTCTCCATGGCCCTGCCGAGCTCGTCGATCATGGCCTGCCCGTCCCCGGTGGCGAAGTAGAGGTCGAGATCGTGGAGGCCGCTCCTCATGCGCGCCGAGCCGCCGGGCGCCCCCTCCGGCCGGCAGCCCTCCACTCCTGCGAACGCCTCGAGACCGGAGATCCCGCCCGAGAGGTCGGCGAGCGCGGTCCGCTTGCCGATCTGGGCGAGGAAGATTCCCAGGTTGGCGCACAGCATGCTCTTGCCCACGCCGCCCTTCCCCGACGCGAAGGCCACCAGCCGCCGGGCGTAACGGGGACCCTTGGTGGCGATGAGCT
>CAZGVR010000123.1:0-3088 GCA_964528945.1 uncultured Myxococcales bacterium | reverse complement strand
GAGGGTCGAGGCGCCGGTCCCGCCCTTCATACTGGATATGGCGATCCTCATGCCCATCGGGCCCGATTATACGATCTCACTTGCCGACGCAGAACCGCGAGAAGATCTCGTCCAGCACGTCGGGCACGACCTCGCGGCCCGTGAGCTCGTCCAGGAACCCGATCGCGGATCTCAGCCCGGCCGCCACGACCTCGTCCGGCAGGCCTTTCCCGAGCGCGTCCAGGGCCTGCCTCGCATCGAGGGCGGCAGCGGCCACCAGGGATCTGTGCCTCTCGCACGCGAGCATGGCCTCCTCCGCTCCGGCCGAGGCAGCGTCGTCTCCGGCGATCGCGTCCGCGAGGTCATCGACCCCCTGTCCGGTGAGTGCCGAGACCGTGAGCACGGGCGCCGGTCGGAGCGCCTCGATCGTGGACGGGTCGGGCCTCTCCGGCAAGTCCGCCTTGTTCACTGCGGCCACGATGCGGGCCGTGCCGGAAGCCTCCTTCAGCCTTCCCAGCGGCCCGACTCCCATCCCCCGCGCATCGATGACGAGGACCACCACGTCGGCACCGGCCACGGCCTGGAGCGCCAGATCCATGCCCCTCGCCTCCAGCCTGTCGCCGCCCTCGCGGAGGCCGGCCGTGTCCACGAGCGTCATCAGGATCCCGCGGCGCTCGATCAGGTCCTCGAGGTAGTCCCGGGTGGTCCCGGGGTCCTCGTCCACGATCGCCCGGTCGCGCCCTGCGAGCCGGTTCAAGAGGCTCGACTTGCCGGCGTTGGGCGGCCATCGACCATGTCCCGAGAAGCCGCTCGAGCACGTCCATGGCGCCCGCGACCCCGGCGCCGGTCGCGTCCCGGTCCGGAGCCGGGACCTCGCCGTCCGGGAAGTCGAGCGACGCCTCGATGGCGCCGAGGGAGCGTACCAGCGGATCCCTTGCCGCCGCGATCCTCCTGGACAGGCCTCCTGCGAGCTGGACGGCGGACGCCCGGGCCGCGCTCGCGCCGCGCGCTGCCACGAGCTGCGCCACTGCCTCTGCCTGGAGAAGGTCCATGCGCCCGTTCAGGTACGCGCGGCGCGTGAACTCCCCCGGCGGCGCGGGGAGTGCCCCCGCGGAGATCACGGCCTGGAGCAGGGCCGCGAGCACGCCCGGCCCGGCGTGGGCGTGGATCTCCGCCGCCTCCTCCCCGGTGTACGAGGATCCCTCGTCGAACGCGATCGCGAGGACCTCGTCCAGCCTGGTCCCGCTCCCCGGAGCCACTGCCCAGCCCCTCGTGGCGAGCCGCGGCGCGAGGTCCGCCGGCAGGGATGGGACCACCGCCCTCAAGATGGCGCGCGATCCGGGTCCTGACATGCGGACGATCCCGATCGCGCCGACGCCCGGCGGCGTCGCTATGGCCGCGACCGTGTCCACGGATCAGCCTCCGGCGCGCGGGGCGCCCTTCCTGAGGACCTCGACCAGCCTGGGCTTGTGCTTCCTGATGTACTCGCGAACCTGGTCGTCGGAGAGCCCGAGATCCTGGAGCACGCCCCCGTATATCGCCTTGAAGTTCGGGTCGTCGATCTCGCCGCGGGCCGAGAAGGTGAGCCTGAGGATGGCTGCCCCCTCGATCGGCTCCTTCGCCTTCCGGTACTCTCCCGTCACTCGTCCGCGCCCGCGACCTCCAGGGGGTCGCCGTCACGTTCCGCTCCGGCATCCGCCGGGAGCACCTGCACGTAGCGCCCCTCCCCCTCTCCCCTGCTGCTCGTCCTCACGCCCGGCTCGGTGGAGAGCGCGAGATGCACGATCCGCCGCTCCCTCGCGCTCATGGGATCGAAGCTCAGCACGACGCCCTCCTCGCGCACGCGCCTCGCCATGTCGCGGGCCTGGGTCTCCAGCGCCTTCATGCGGCGCGACCTGTACCCCTCGACGTCGATGTCGACGAACCCGCGCTTGCCGGTCGCCTTGTGCAGCATCCGGTTGATGAGGAAGTGCAGGGCATCCAGCGTCTGTCCCTTGCGCCCCACCACCAGCCCGCTGTCCGGACCGGAGAGGTTGATCAGCTTGGATCCCGCCGGCCCCGTCGAGATCACGATGTCCATGCCCATGCGGCCGAGCACCTCGCGGCAGATCCGGACTGCCTTGAAGATCTCCGCGTCCCCGATCTGGTCCCGGTCGTCGCCGCCCTCGGACGTCGCTTCGACCGGGCTCTTCGTCGTCAGCCCCGTGTCATCCGCCTCGATCTTCATCTCTTCTTCTCCTTCCCGCCGCCCCTGCGGCCCGATCCGTCCCCGTCCTTCCGTCCCCTGCGCCTGGCCTCGACGTCGGCGGGATCCATCTCGCTCATCAGCTGGACGCTCGCGGTCTTCACGGTCGCCTGCACGGCCTTCGGCCGGTAGAGGAGCTGCTGCTGCGCCACGGTGAGCACCGTGTTCACGAGGATGTAGAGGCACAGGCCCGCGGGCAGGAACAGCATGAAGACGGTGAACATGATCGGCATCATCCACAGCATCATCTTCGCCTGCTGGGCGTCTGCCGTCGTCGGGGTCAGCTTCTGCTGCACGAACATGGATCCGCCCAGCACGACGGGCAGCACGAACCAGGGATCGGGCTGGCTCATGTCCTCGATCCAGAGGAACAGCGGGGTCCTGTACAGCTCCACGCTGGCGGCCAGCATCCTGTAGAGCGCGATCCAGATCGGCATCTGCAGGAGCATGGGGAAGCAGCCGGTGAACGGGTTGATCTTGTGCGTGGAGTAGAGCCTCATCAGCTCCTTGCTCTTCTTGTCCCTGTCCTCCGGCTCCGGGTACTTGCGGTTCAAGTCGTGGATGAGCGGCTTCAGCCCCTGCATCTTCTGCATGGACTTGAAGCTCCAGTGCGTGAGCGGGGAGAGGACCAGCTTCACGGAGATGGTCAGGAGGATGATGGCGATCGCCCAGTTCCCGGTCCATCCCTGGAACGTCCTCAGGACGACGTACAGGAACCTCGCGAGCCCGCCGAACCAGCCGTAGTCGATCGCGGTGCCGAGGCCGGTCGCCTTGAGCGTCTCGTACTCCTTCGGGCCGATGAAGGCCCGCGCGGGCATGACGATGGGCTCGCCGTCCTCGACCTCGGTCTTCCCGAAGTCGAGG
>CAZGVR010000122.1:0-9367 GCA_964528945.1 uncultured Myxococcales bacterium | reverse complement strand
GACGATGGGGATCCTGGCCGTTGCAGGGTCCTGCCTGGCCCGCCTGATGACCTCGACCCCGTCCATTCCAGGAAGGCTCAAATCCAGGAGCACGATGTCGGGCGCTCTGGTCTTCATGGCCGAGAGGGATTCAGGGCCGCTCCCTGCCTGGACCACGTCGAAGTCGTCCCGGAGGAACGCGTCCAGCATGCGCCTCCCGGCCGGGATGTCGTCCACCACCAGTATGGTCTTCCTGTGCCCCATCGGTCCCCTCTGCGGACGATACTATGACACGGGAGTTTCGCTGTCGACCTCGGCGGCCTCGCCCGCTGCAGCCGCTGGCCTTGGGTGCTGGTGCTCGTCGAGCCTCGCCTCCAGGAGCGCCATCCGCTGCGCGAGTGCCACGTTCTGGTCCGCGAGCTTGGTGATCACGGTCGTGAGGTGGATCGAGAGCAGGATGCCGAACACGAGCGCCGCGAGGAACAGCGCGGCCGGGGCGTACGCAACTCCGGCCGCGTGGCCGAGAGCGTCGAGCCCGTCCCTGAACACGCTCAGCCCGAGCATGGACACGCCGGCGAGCAGCCACAGGATGGAGTACTCGACGCGCAGCCGGCGCCGCCTCACCAGCTCGAACACGAGGCCCATTATCACGAGGCTGCCAACGATGCTGACGATCTGGATCCTGTCGTTCATCCGGCCGCTCCTTGCGTCACTGGACGCCTGACCGCGGCCACCAGGACCGCGAGCGAGATCTTCGACATGTAGTAGACGGCCCGCAACGGGCCTATCGAGCTCGTGCCCTCGGTCCGGGCGCGGAACGGGAGCGGCACCTCCACGTGCCTGAGCCCGGCGCGGCGAGCGTCGATCACGGTCTCGGGCTCGGGATAGTCCGACGCCGGCAGGGCCGCGATCAGGCGCATCGCGCGCGGCCCGAACGCGCGGAAGCCCGAGGTGGGGTCTGTCACGCGCGCGCCCGAGAGGATCCGCATGAGCGAGGACAGGATCGCGATGCCCACGAGCCTGGCCGGCGTGGAGAGGTATCCCTTGCCGCGGTCGATGAAGCGGGACCCGACCGCCATGTCCGCCCTGCCCGAGAGTAGCTCGTCCACGAGCGGGCCAATGCCCGCGGCCGGGTGCTGTCCGTCGCCGTCGAGCCTGACTGCCGCGTCGAAGCCCTCGCGAAGCGCGAGCAGGATCCCGGTCTGCTCGGCAGCGCCGATGCGCAGGTTCACGGGGTGGCGGAGCACGCGCGCGCCTGCCTCGCGGGCGACGCGGCCGGTCGAGTCCGTGGACCCGTCGTCCACGACCACGACGTCGAGGTCGAAGGGGAAGGAGGAGGCGGCCCCGCGTATCGCGGCGACCGCGCTTCCTATGCGGCGCGCCTCGGTGCGGGCAAGCGCGATCGCGAGGACGCGGGCGCGCTTCCTGGCTGGTTCGCGGCTCAGGGGACAGCACAGGCTATCCCGCGGCAGGGTCTTAGGGCAAGGACGTGGGGAGGGATTTCAGGGCGTGTCGAACTCGATCGCGATGTTGTAGATGTCGAGGTAGGCCGGGTACGCCGAGAATGTCGAGGTAGGTCGGGCACGCTGAGAGATTCATGTAGGCTATGTCACTGGACTTTTGTCTGATATTTGATAATCCGCATTCATGATGCGTAAATCAGTCGAATTTCAGCAGACCAGTTGCCAGTAATGGAATATCATGTAGAATCAAAATCATGTACGTCAACAGAATTGCACCGATCGCCAGCGACCTTCAACAAGCTTCGGTGCTCCTCCTTGGCCCGCGCCAGACAGGCAAGACTTCCTACATCCGTCACCAGGCGCCTCCTCACAGGGTATACGACCTGCTCAAGGCGGACGTCTTCCAGAGGCTCTCCGCACGACCATCTCTGATACGCGAGTCCCTCGGCCCCGGAGACGGGCTGATCGTGATCGACGAGATCCAGAAGCTCCCCTCGCTCATGGACGAGGTCCAGGTGATGATCGAGGAGACGGGAACGAGGTTCCTCCTCACCGGGAGCAGCTCGAGGAAGCTCGCGCGTTCCCACGCGTCCCTCCTCGCCGGCAGGGCGCGCCCCCGGTGGCTCGGCCCGCTGGTGAGCGCGGAGATCGACACGCTGGATCTCGGCAGGGCGCTCGACCTCGGCATGCTGCCGCCCGTGCTCCTGTCGGCCGAGCCGGTAGAGCAGCTCGAAGCGTACGTGGGGATGTACCTGAGGGAGGAGATCCTCGCCGAGGCGCTGAGCAGGAAGGTCGAGAACTTCTCGCGCTTCCTCCAGCACGCCTCGCTCTGGAGCGGCGAGGTCGTGAACTTCGAGGCCGTTGCCCGGGACGCGCAGGTGCCGGCCCGCACCATCCGGGAGTACTACCGCATCCTCGAGGACACCCTGCTCGGGACGATGCTCGAGCCGCTCGCCACGACCGGAAGGCGAAAGGCCATCTCGAGGGGGAAGTTCTACTTCTTCGACATCGGGGTCTTGCACGCGCTGACCGGGGAGCTGTCCGTGAAGCCCGGAACGCCCGCCTACGGCAAGGCGTTCGAGCACCTCGTCTACCAGGAGCTCGCGGCTTACCGCAACTACTTCTCCCGCAGGACCAGCCTGAACTTCTTCAGGGACGTGCACGGAGCCGAGGTCGACTTCGTCCTGGGCGGCACGGTCGCCGTCGAGGTCAAGTCCACGGAGCTCGCGGGCGAGAAGCACATCAAGGGGCTCGCCGCCATCATGCAGCAGAAGGACTTCCCGATCGCCCGGCGCATCGTGGTCTGCCGGGAGCCGTCCAGGCGTACGCTCGACGGCATCGAGATCATGCCCTACCGCGAGTTCTTCTCTGATCTCTGGTCAGGCGGCGTGTTCCCGGGGTAGGGGTCAGGGCGTGTCGAGCTCGATCGCGATGTTGTAGATGTCCAGGTACGTCGTGTCGGACTCCTCGTACACGAGCTGCATGTCGGACGCGCGCACGACGAAGAGCCAGGGCCAGGCAGCGAACATGCCCGAGTTCATGACGTAGTTCGATCCCATGGTGTTCTCGGTGTCGACCGCGCGCCAGCCGAAGGTCGCGCCCGCGTCGTTCACGTACGTGTTCGCGCCAGCGCTCGAGCCTGCGGAGTCGACGAGGAAGACCCAGCGCACACCATGCAGTATCCAGTGATCCTTCATTCCACCTATCTCGAGGACCCTCGAGGGACAGGTGGGTCAAGTGGTCGAGGCGATCATCACCATGATCGTCTTCACCCCGGGCTCGCACCTGAGCGACGCGAAGTCCGCGGCGATGGATGTCTCCTCCGGACCCTTGACCGCGGTCGGCCAGGCCATGGGCCCGACGATGTTACCGGGCGCGACGAACGCGTACGGCCCGCCCGGGTACGTGCACGAGCCCGGGTCGGTGCCCGGATCGTAGCCCGGATCGTATCCGGGATCGTAGCCCGGGTCGTAGCCCGGGTCGAAGCCCGTGTCCACGGCCGTGTCCGAGTTGTCGGCCACGCCGTCGCCCGCGTCCCCGATCACGCCGGACGAGTCGCAGCCCGAAAAGCCCTGCGCGGCCATGACCGCGCAGAGCACGGCCATGGCCGGCCCGTAGCGTTTCCTCTTCATGAAGCCTCCTTGTGCGGCAAGTGCCCGCGTATGCAATGGTGTACGGATGCAGTGAGAATACACGATCCGCGGGCGCAGACAAGCCGGAGGTCGCGGAAAGCGGGGTCGACGGGCGGGGGGGTTATTCGTGGAGGGTGATCTCGAAGATGCTGGAGACCCCGTCGTTGTCGCCCATCTCGAAGTACAGCTTGTTCCCGTGAAGCCTCGGGTAGAACTTGTGCCCAGGGAAGTCCGTTGCGAGTGTCTCGGTGCCAGACGGGATGTCGTAGATGTAGATGTCCATCCTGTCGCCGTAGTCGCAGTGATCGGGATGCATGGGATCGTTCCTGCAGTCCATCCAGGCGATCCTGTCTCCCCAGATCGTGACCGGCGCGAACTGGGCGGCCGGGTCAGTGCACACAGGTGTCTCGACGCCTGTAGTGAGGTCCATCATGTAGACGTCCGAGAATAACTGGTCCGTGATGGTGCATCCCGCCCTGCAGTCGGTCCAGGCCACGCGGTTTTCCCAGATGGCCGGTGCGAACCTGTCCTTCCGAAAATCCGATCGCAGGCTGGGCGAGGCTTCGGTCCGGGATCGGCCGTACCGCTCGACCCGCCGGCGCCGTCTTCCAGCCTGACCAGAGTCGCGAGAGCCAGCACCAGAAGAGGCGATCGCGGATGCGGAGGCGGGGTCGCGGGATCGAGCGCTGGTAGATTGCGAGCTGCTGCCGGGCGACGAGAAGCTCCATCCGGAGGTCTTCGGCGTTCGACCGGGAGGCGAGGAGCCGGAAGAGAAGCTCGAGAATGAACCGCATGGCCGGCGGCCGTACCGGTCGAGCACCGGGGCCGCAACGTCATCGGCACCCGGAATGCCCGACCTCGAAACTCTCGTGACTTCCGGCGCTACGGGATATTCGGGAACCACAACCCGCTGGGCCCGCCTACAACCCCTCTGCAATCCGCTCTGCCCACGACTCGAAGCCCGCGAGGAACTCCGGACCGCTCATCGCATCCGGCAGCGGGAGCCTTGCAGCGCCCAGGTCGGGCTTCATCCTCTCGAGCGCAGCCCTAAGCTCCACGGCGCGGACGTCCGGACCGAGGCTTTCCGTGGCGGCGAGCGCCCGCAGCATTGCTGCGACGACCCTCATCACCGGTACCCAGCGAGGGAACCGATCCGGCAGCTTCCCGCAGAACGAACGGAGCTCCCCTGGGTCGCGCAGCCTGTAGATGTACTGGTTTCTCTCCTTCACCATGTCGAGGACCCCGCCCCTCTCGAGCAGATCCAGGGCGACCAGGACGCTGCGCTTGGTAAACCCTGTTTCGGCCGCCAGGCCTGCTGCCGCGCGCTCAGCCTCCCCCGTTGCCAGGAAGGCCCAGAGGACTTCGGATCTGGCTCCAACGCCGAACAAGGCCCTGAGCCTCAGTCGCGCCAGCGAGGGCCGGCCCAGGTCGCAAGGCTTCAGTCCGCCTTTCCCCCTGAACCGCCCGGCTGACGGCGCCGCCTTGCCCCATGGCGCCCCCTTGACGCAAATCCCGGCGAGCATCGAATCGAGGTTCCCACGGTCCGCATCTCCGAAACCTTCCCTCATCCTCGCCAGTCTCGTGCTCGAGATCAGCTGCCCGTTGGCCGCGCACCACCCCATCGCTTCGTCCCTCAGTCGCGGTTCCGCATCGCCGATCGATGCCGTGAACAGGATCAGGGCCTCGGGATCCACCGCCGTATCCGAGAGCCTCTTGGTAGGCGTACCCTGCACTCCAAGCTCGCACCACTGGCTCCATGCCATATCAATGGACGCTTCGAGGGCCCTCGACCTACGTCGTCCCTTCATCGCCCACCTCCACGCCGAAGGATGCCAGCGCCTGCTTCGACATCTCCCAAAACCCTTCCGACGGGTCTTGGGTCCTGGCCCAGTTGGCGGCCGCAAGAAGCTCTTCCTTGGTTGGTGCAAGCGATCGGAGATCGTCCGCGTGCTTGCTCTTGGGTCCTTGATCCACGGCAGCGTAGAACTTGAAGCATATCTGGTCCTGCCGGCCCGGGAGCCTGAGCACCAGGGTTCCGAACCGCAGGGTGACGACCCGATCGGAGATACCGGCAGGCAAGCCGTGTTCGAGCATGGAAGTGGGGCCAGCATTGATCCAGCCGTCAGGAAGCCCAAGGGTGAGAGCTACATCCTTGGCCGCCCGGACCAGATCGGGGGGCATGGGATCGGCCAGCTCGTACCGGCCGTTCTTCACGATCGCAAGGACATCGATGTCCTTGGTGGCCCTATCGATGTACCCGAGCAGTAGGAGGCAGCTCCCACCGACACAGAGCAAGTCGTATTCCAGACCCCTATGCTCGAGCACACGTCCCAGCGTTTCGAGTGCCTCGGTCAAGGACTCTTTCTGCATGTCCATGCTGAGAACTATACATGCACAAATCGTGAATGTAAAGTATCCGTTTCGTGCATTTATTATTCTCGATTAAGGTTGTGGTTCCCTAATATCCCGTAGCGCCGGAAATCACGAGAGTTTCGAGGTCGGGCATTCCGGGTGCCGATGACGTTGCGGCCCCGGAGCTCGACCGGTACGGTCGCCGGCCATGCGGTTCATTCTCGAGCTTCTCTTCCGGCTCCTCGCCTCCCGGTCGAACGCCGAAGACCTCCGGATGGAGCTTCTCGTCGCCCGGCAGCAGCTCGCGATCTACCAGCGCTCGATCCGGCGACCACGCCCCCGCATCCGCGATCGCCTCTTCTGGTGCGCGCCGCGACGAATCCAAGCATATGGGGAGATCTCGTAGTCTACAAGGACTGCACCCTAGCGAGTGGTCCGAAGCCGACACCAGTGATATCTAACGATACAGCATTTCATCGGGGCACGAATGCAGGATGACGGCCGGAGAAGGCAGAGCAGGGCATCCACAGTTGTTCGACAGCAGCTTTTTCTACTTGCAGCGCGACGAGCTCGGCATATCGAGTCTATTCATGGTTCAACTGGAGTGAGGCGGGCCGGGCTCGCGCTCGCACGCGACGACCGGGAGGGTAGGGACACACCGAGCCGCTTCGGGCGACTCTGGATTGCCGCAGGTGGGGCCGCTAGAACCTGTACCCCAGCGAGCCGATCACCGAGGCAGAGGAGCGCGGGGGGTAGAAGCCGTTCTGGGACCACACGTGCCGCTGGCCACCGACCTTCAGGCCCACGACGATTGCGCCGAAGGAGAGCGGGAAGTCCACGTCCAGGCCCAGGCTCGCGCCGATTCCGAACGCCAGCTTGGTGCCGGCCTTCTCGCGATCGAGAACGAGCGTGTCGAAGTTGGCAGCGAGCACGGGGTGCACGCGGCCGTCCTTGTTGAACCTGTAGCCCAGGTCGAGCGCTATGAGCGCGAGGTTGCCGCCCTCGACGCACGGCTCCTCCGCGTGCTCGTCCACCCACTTCATGCCGTGGATCCACGTGAAGTCCAGGCCCGTGTAGAAGCCCTTCAAGGCGAGCGCGATCCCGGCGTTGTACCCGAGGTGCACGTCCTCCTTCAGGCCCGGGATGATCCACATGCCGGCCCCTGCCTTGAGGCCGAGCCAGGAGAGCTTGCGCTCCTTGACGGGCTTCACCTCGTCCTCGACCTGGACCACGACAGGGTCGTGCTCGACCACGACCACGGGCGTGGTGGTCACGTACTGGACCACGGGCTGCGGCTGGTAGATGACTACCGGCTGCGGCTGCGCGACCACGTACCCGCACGACATGCTGTAGCACGGGTCCGAGATCAGCTCGACCGCGCCTGCATTCGCCGCGAGGAGCACGATTGCCGCCGGGATGGCCACGAGCGCGATCGACATCCAGCCGCGGACCATGGTGCCCCAGCGGCGCGGCTGCGGCAGGCAGGGCGCCGCGCTCGCGCGGTCGAGCTTGTATGCAGGCGAGGGCCCGAGCCTGCGCGCGCACAGGTCGCGCCACCAGCGATCGATCCTGCTCCGCCTGGGGTTGCTGTGCTGCGATCCGTTCATGGCTGCCTCCGGTGTTCTGGTGTCACTTGCCCGTGAACTTCTCGATCTTGGACTTGGACGGCGTTCCCTTGATCTCCAGGCCGATTGCGATGGCCTTGCCCTTTGTCGTCACGATCACGATCTCCGTGCCCAGGCTGAGCGCGTCCTTCAGGTCCGGCCTGAGCGCGAGCAGGTCGAAGTAGGAGTCCGACCCCCACTTGATCTCGAGCGTGTCCATGGAGGACGAGTATTCGCCGTCCACCCACCTGCCGCCCATGAGCATGAAGGACTTGCCGGCCGCCCACTTCGTGGTCGTCGATCCCGTGCCGGTCTTGTCCTCGGACTTCATGTCCTTGAGCTTCTTGCCCATGTCCATGGCCTTCTCGCCCATGGCCTTGCCCGAACCCAGGTCGCCAGCCGACTCGGAGATGAGGCTCATCTCGGGCGCGGCAGACGGCGCGGCCGACTTGTTCGGGCCCCAGCCGCCGCCGGATCCGCCCTGCACCCCCGGCATCCAGGCCTCGTCCTCCTCGATCCACGGGCCCGGGAGCGGCGGCGGGGTCCAGGGCTGCGGGGTCGGCTGCGGGATCTGCATGCCCTCCTCCACGATGAGGTAGGAGGTGTAGGGCGTGACTATGCCGTAGCGGCGCGCGATTGCGATGACCTCGTCCTTGAGCTCGGCGTTCTCGCCGTTCAAGCGGATCTGGTCGAGCAGGTAGCCCACCTTGCGGGTCGCCCAGATGTGCGCGATGAAGTCGCTCTCGCCGTCCTCCTTGGGGAAGTCCACCTTGTACTTGAGCTTCTTCTCGTCCTTGCCCACGTTGCCCTGGAGCGTGATCTTGCCCGAGCCGTCGCCGTCGTAGCGGCCCACGACCACGACCTGGCCGCCGTAGAAGAGATCGGGCATGTCCTGGGGGAACACGTCCTTCACCTTCACGCCGTCGATCTCGAGGGAGACGTCCGTGAGCGCGGGGTAGGCGAGCTTGGAGTACATGGTCGCGAGCGCCATCTCCAGGTCGCCGCCCGTGCGCGCGTACTCGGTGGCCCCGTGGTTGTCGGTGGCCAGCTTGTCGAGGAAGTTCACGTTCACGTCGTCGCCAACGCCGAAGGCGAACAGCGATGCCTTGCCGCCGTTCTGAGCCGTGACGAGCTTCACGATCTGGCCCGGGTCGGTCTCGCCCACGGTCGGCATGCCGTCCGTGATGAAGAGCACGAAGTGCGGCATGCCCGACTCCACCTTCTGCTTGAGCGTGGTGCGGAGCACGGGCTCGATCGCGGTCCCGCCGAGCGGCATTATGTCGTCCACGCGGTCCTTCGCGTCCTCGACGTTCTTCTTCGAGGCAGGGACCAGGCTGTCGAAGAAGGGCTCGACCGTGCTCGAGAAGCGGATCACGTTGAAGAGGTCGTCGCCGTTCAGGTGGTCCAGGCAGTAGGCGAGCGCCTTCTTGGCGCGGTCCATCTTCTCGCCGCTCATGGATCCCGAGGAGTCGATCACGAAGGTCACCTGCTTGCCCACGATCTCCTCGGTGGGCAGCTCGTTGCCGGGCGCGAGCAGCAGCATGAACGTGCCGTCCTCGTCCTTCACGCGGTGCGCGATGAACGAGAGCCCGATGCGGTCCTCGCTCACCGTGTAGTAGACCACGAGGTCGCGGTCGAGGGACGCGGCGTTCTTCTCGAAGCCGATGGTCGCCTCCTTGCCCTTGTCGATCTGCACCTCCATCTCGTGCGTGGGCGAGTACACGGTCTTGATGGGCACGCCGCTCTTGATGGTGCCGGTGAAGGTGAAGTCCTTCAGGGTCGACACGGACTTGCCCGAGGTGCGGAGCGGGTACACGTACTCGTAGCGCCGACTTCC
>CAZGVR010000121.1:7910-9451 GCA_964528945.1 uncultured Myxococcales bacterium | reverse complement strand
CTCGAGCAACTCGCGCTCGAGCATGAGATCCGTGAGCGCGCCTCCCCATCCGAAGTCCATGTCCGAGAGATCCTGGAGGACCGACTCCCCGGCGGCCTCTATCTCCCTGTTGTGGAGCCGGGCGAGCATGGTCATGCCGTGGAACAGGGCCAGCCTGGACTGATCGTCCCCGCAGAGATCCAGCAGCCGTCTCCGGACCTCCATGAAGGACCGCCACTCGCCGGCGGCCATCAGCGAGTGCTCGGTCCCGCGCAGGGCGGCCAGCGAGCCCGGCTCCAGGGCGAGGGCCTTCATGTCCCATTCCATGGCCTTGCGGGGGTTCTTGGAGCGCTCGAGCACGACCTCGCCGATCTGCATGGCGATGCGGTACTGCTCCTTGGGATCCACGCTCGTCTGGAACTCCTGGTACAGGAGGTCGGTCAGGTAGTCCCAGTTGGACTCCTGCTCGCTGAGCCTGATCATGGCCTCCCTGGCCTCGGTGCAGCCGGGCGTGACGCGGAGCGCCTGCATGTAGGCGTCGGCGGCCATGTCCATGCGGCCCAGCGGCTCCTCCCAGAGCTCGCCGACGCGCGTGAGCGCAAGGGCGCGCTGCATGCCCTCGGGAAGCGCGTTGGCCTCGTTCTCCAGGATGTCGATGATGCTCAGCCAGTCCTCGCGCTTGAGGTAGATGCGGTACAGGGCCCAGCTGGCGGCGTGGTTCCTGGGGTTCTCGAAGACCGCGGCCTTGTACGCGGAGGACGCCTCGTCCAGATCCTTCAGGCGGTCCTCGAAGATCCGCCCGATCTTGTAATGGAGCAGCGACTTCTCGTCGGGCTCGGTGGTCGTGTCCAGCTCCTGGCGGTGAAGCCCGATGAGGTCGTCCCACATCCCCCGCTTGTTGTACAGGCGTCCAAGGTTCCGGATCGCCGGCGTGTAGAAGGGATCCACGCCCATGAGCCTGCGATAGGTCTCGATCGCGGCCTCCTGATCGCCGAGCCTGTTCTCCTGTATCTCCCCGATCCCCAGGAGGATGGAGACCACGTGCTGGTCGTCCCCGGTAAGCTCGGCCTCCTGCTTAAGCCACTCCACGTGGTCCTTCCAGCGCTCGAGCTCCCTCGTGAGCCTCACGAGTGCGCCCACCGCGGACTTGTTCGACGGCTCGACCTCGCGGATCTCCTGGTAGACGGCGATGGCTCTCTCCTTGTCGCCGAGCCTCTCCTCTACGATCCTGGCCACGCGCTCCAGCAGGCCGGCCTTGAGCGCCGGGTTGTCCTCGCGGCCCGCCCGCTCCTCGAGTAGCCTGACGAGGCCCTTGTGGTCACCGGTCCGCTCGAGGAGCTTCTCGAGCGCGTTGAACGACGGCACGAAAGAGGGCAGCGTCTCGATTGCCCGGCCGTACAGCTCCGCGGCGCGGGCATCCTCGTGCTGCCCTTCCAGGATCTCGGCACCCCTGTGGAACGCGAGAGCCTTGCGGAGCGGGCTCTCGGTCTTGCCCGCCTCGTCCAGGGGGAACACGACGGGCATCTCCTGGATGGAGTCGATGATGTACGCCCGACACGAGT
>CAZGVR010000121.1:7617-7900 GCA_964528945.1 uncultured Myxococcales bacterium | reverse complement strand
GTGGAGCTGGGCGAGGTCGCTCCACCGGGAGCGCCTCTGGAAGAAGACGGCGAGCGACTGGAGCGCGGGCCTGTTCTCCGGGTCCTCGGCGAGGGCGCTCCGGTACGAGGCCTCCGCCTTCACGTCGTCCCTCAGCTCCTCCTCGTACAGCTGCCCGATCCTGTGGTTGAGGGCGGCCTTCTCGCTCGTGTCCGTGGTGAGCCCGAGCTGGGCCCTGTAGCAGGAGGCCAGCTGCTCGAGCTTGCCCACGTACCGCTCGATGTGCGCGTTCATCTCCTGGAGC
>CAZGVR010000121.1:376-7563 GCA_964528945.1 uncultured Myxococcales bacterium | reverse complement strand
GATACAGCCTGACCAGCTCGGCGAGCACGAGGCTCGACTCCGGGTGCGCCTCCAGCGCCTGCTCCAGGATCGAGATCGCCTCGACGAGCTCGCCCATCCGGTCGTTGAGCGTCCTTGCAACCGTGTAGAGGACCCTGGCCCTGTCGCGGCCCGCGAGCCCCTTTGCCTCGGCCCTCAGGTCTTCGACGTAGTGCCTGTAGTCCTTCGACCTCAGGTAGAGGCGCCTCAGGGCGGCGCGCGCGCGCGGGTCCTCGTCCCCGCTCTCGACCAGGGACTCGTACTCCTCGGCGGCGGTGACGGGGTCGTCGAGCGCGACCTCGCGCAGCCGGGCCGCCTCGTACCTCGCGATACGCCTGAGGCCACCGTCCGGAAGGGCCTGCGTTATCAGCTCCAGGGTCTCGGCCAGGTCCTTCTCGTTCCGGCGCGTGCGGTGCACGTTCTCGAGGCACCACAGCGCCTGGCGGCAGGTCGGATCCTCCTCGCGCGCGCGCTGCAGCGCGTCGAGCGCCCCGGCCTGGTCGTCCAGCTGCGTGTCCAGGACCTCTGCCTTCTCCACGTAGAGCTGCGCCCTCGTGGTCTTGTCCTTCACACCTCGCAGCTCGGAGTCGATCAGCTCGAGGTAGCGGGTCCAGTTCCCCTGGTGCAGCATGCGCCGCCTGAGCGCGCGCATGGCCGGGATCAGGTCCGGGTCGCGGGACAGGGCCTCCTGGTAGTGGGTCGCGGCCTGCTGCACGTCGTCGAGGTGCCTCTCGAACAGCCAGCCGATCGAGAAGCAGAGGAACGCGGACCTGGCATTGTCACGAGTCGCGTCGATCTCGGCGCGGAGCTTCCTTATGGTCGCATAGCAGAAGTCGCGGGAGAACACCTCCGCGGCGTGCGACGGCTCGTCGGAATGGACAGTGATCTCCGGCTCGTCCGACATGGGTGACCCTCCCGGCCCGCCGGGACGGCCCGACGGGTGACTGCCGGCCCCCGGGGCGGAGCCGCCAGTACGGTAGGTGTATCACGAGCCTGGAGCTTTGAACAAGCGTGGCAGGATGATCCTCGGGCACCGCCCCTCGAGACGAATCCGCACCGTCACTTCGGCTTGAGCGTGGTCGGACCGGTCACGGCCAGGAAGGGTAGGATGCGATCGATGGTGGCGCGGCCGATGCCCTTCACGCGGACCAGGTGCCGCGGGTCCTTGAACGGCTTGTCTGCCCTGTAGAGCATGATGGCCTTGGCCTTGGTCGGGCCGATACCCGGGAGCAGCTCGAGCTCCTCCGGGGTCGCGGTGTTGATGTTGACCACGCCCTCGAGGCCGTAGCCGCTCCCGTCCTTCTCCTTGCCGAGGCCTGCGTCCTTGGGAGGCGACACCGCGGCATCGGCCTTCACGGCCTCTCCCTTGGCTGCCTTCACGGCCTCTCCCTTGGTGGCCTTCACGGCCTCTCCCTTGGTGGCCTTCGCCACGGTCCCGGTCCCTGCCTCTGCCGCCCCGGCCGCCATCGTGGCCGCGAGCGCCGCGCACGCCATCACCCTTGCGATTCCCTTCATGACAGGCTCCTTTCCTGCTGACCCGCTGCAACCGGCGGGCATGGCCGTGCGGAGCGCAATGCGCGTGCCTGTCGCGAATGTCGCGCAACCCTGCGGGATCACGTGGAGCGGTGACGGCGCTTTCGAGGCGGCGCCGGCGCGAGCGCCGGATCAGCCGTACTCGGGGAGGCGCACGGTCATTCCATGGTCCGGACCGGAACGATCCGCGAGAGCGAGGATCTCGCTGACGTCCGCATCGCCGTCTATGCCCTCGCGCAGGGACGGGTCCCCCCACAGGAGGTCGAAGACCGGCACGTCCGACCTGAACTCGTAGGCGTCCGCGCGCCAGGCCATGCGGTCGCCGCACGCGCGGCGGCCGGCCCAGATGATGGCCGCGTACGTCCTCAGGGACCGGAACTCGGCCGGATCCGTGACGTGCACGAACACCCCCGAGCAGGCGTGCCCCGCGTGCTTCTGGAACATGGGCCTGAACCGGATCGGCCGGAGACGGACGCCGGCGAGCCCCAGTCCGTTTACCATCTTGGCAACGGCGTCGCCGTCCATGAAGGGGGCTCCCACGATCTCGAAGGGCCGCGTCGTTCCCCGCCCCTCGCTCAGGTTCGTGCCCTCGACCAGGCAACCGCCCGGATAGACGCGGGCCGTCTCCGGGATCGGCATGTTCGGCGAGGGCGGGACCCAGGGCAGGCCGCAGGACTCCCAGCCCATGGACCGCGTCCATCCTTCGCAGGGCACGACGCGCAGACCTTCTCGCCCCGCGCCCGCGCCCGCAGCCGCGCCAGCACCGGAGAGGACCAGCTCGCCGATCGTCAGGCCGTGCCTGTGCGGCACCTCGAACCGGCCCACGAAGGATCGCAGGCCAGGCGCGATCCGCGGCGAGCCCTCGGTCACGGTCCCGCCGAGCGGGTTGGGCCTGTCCGCGACCACGACCTCCACGCCTGCCGCCAGGCACGCGGCCGCGGCCATGTCCGCGGTCGCGGCGAACGTGTAGTACCTCGAGCCCACGTCCTTCAGATCCACGACCAGGACCTCGGCGCCCTCCAGCATGCCGGACCCGAGGGCGAGATCCTCCTCGACGGTGCCGTAGAGGCTGTGGACCGGCACGCCGCGGCCGCGGACCGCGTGGCTCCCGTCCGCGACCGGCTCCATGTCCTGCGCCTCGGCGAACAGGCCGTGCTCCGGTCCGAGGAGCGCGACCACTCGCGCTCCCGCGTCGGCCAGGAGGTCCCACGCGTACGTGAGCCCGCGGTCCACCGAGGCGGCGTGGGCGAGAACGGCCACCCTCCTCCCGCCGACCAGCTTCCTATCCCTGCTCGCGATCACCTCGATGCCCGGAACGACTGCCATGGCCGCATATTGTCAGCGCCGGCAGCGGCGTGTCAAAAAGGGCGGGCCCGCCTTCTTGCAGGAATGCCGGCCAGCGACTATCTCTCGCCTCCATGCAGGGACGACCCGACGCGCGCCTGATCATCGACTCGTCGCGGGGGAGCGCCGATCTCTTCTACCTCACGCGCTTCCGCGCACCGGATCCCGTGATCTGGCTGGAGATCGGGGGCGTCACCTTCCTCGTGCTCTCCGACCTCGAGATCGACAGGGGACGCCGGACGGCCAGGGTCACGAAGTGCCTCCCGCTCTCGCCACTCGCCCGGCTGGCGCGCAAGCGGCTGGGCCGCAGCCCGACCGCTGGGGACGTGGCGGCAGTGGCGCTCTCGGACATGGGCGCCTCCTCGGTGGAGGTGCCCGCGACCTTCCCGTCCGCCCACTACCTCGCCCTGCGCGAGGCCGGCCTCGATGTCCGCGTCGTGCCCGGGCCGTTCGTGCCGCGCAGGCGAAGGAAGACCCGCGCAGAGGTCGCGGAGATGCGCCGTTGCCAGCGTGCCGGCGAGGAGGGGATCTCCCTCGCGATCGGCATGATCGCCTCGGCACGCCGCCGCGGAAGCCGGCTCGTCCTCGACGGCCGGCCGCTCACGAGCGAGCGCGTCAAGCAGGCCGTCACCGTGGCACTGATGGAGAAGGGCTGGCAGGCGGCCGGGCTCATCGTCGCCGGCAGACCGGACCAGACGTCCATGCCGCACGACACCGGATCCGGACCGCTGCTCCCGGATCAGCCCATCATCCTGGATTTCTTCCCGCGGTCGCTCTCCTCCGGATACCACGGCGACGAGACGCGCACGGTCGTGCGCGGAAGGCCGCCCGCGAGGATCGCGGCCATGATGGCCGCCGTCCTTCAGGCCGAGCGCATCGGCGCGAAGATGCTGCGGCCCGGAGCCCGCGGGGCCGAGATCCACGAGCGCGTCGTCACGTTCCTCGCGGCCGAGGGGTTCCCCACCGCCAAGGGCGGGGCGCACCCCTCGGGGCTCTTCCACGGGCTCGGCCACGGCCTCGGCCTCGAGATCCACGAGGCCCCATCCCTGTCGCACCCGGACACGGTCCTCGAGGCCGGGGACGTCGTGACCGTGGAGCCCGGGCTCTACTACCCGAGAGTCGGTGGCGTGCGCCACGAGAACCTGTACCACGTGGTGAGGGGTGGAGCGGAGCCTCTCTCGTCGCTGGAGTCGCCTTTCGTGCTACCATAGACTCCCCAACATGCGGAGGTCCCGAGAGATGACGAGGAACATCTTCATCCCGCTCGCAATCGCCGCGGCCGCGGTCGCGGTCGCGTGCGGCAATGGCGGACACGATGACAGCGACACGTCCATGGACTCGGCGGAGGACACGGCGCAGGAGGGTGACGGGGAGGACACGGCCGGGGAGCCGGACGCGGACCCGGACGCCGATGCCGACGCGGTGGACGGCCCGGAGGGTGTGCTCGCGTGCGAGCTGCCCCCGCGGACGTTCTGGACCTGGGACCTCACGGACATGCCGCCCTCGGACGTGCAGGTGGATGCCACCTGCCGGGGATGGGGCCCGCACGTTGCCGTGTACGTCGTCAACGACATCTGGGGCACGAGCATGGCAGAGGCGGACGTGGAGTCGGTGGTGTCCGCGTTCGAGGACGCGACCCCGGCGGACGCGACGCGCGGGATCTACGACGTCGTGACCGGGACCTTCGGCGATCCGCCCGACATCGACGGGGACCCCCGCGTGGTGCTCCTGTACGACTCGCTGGGCTCCTTCATGGGCTCCAGCTTCGACGGCTTCTTCCGCGCGGACGACGAGACCACCTGCACGACCTGCAACGCGACCGAGATGCTCTTCCTGGACGGCGTGCGCAACCCGGCCGGGAGCGAGTACATGCTCTCCATCATCGCACACGAGTTCCAGCACCTGGTCCACTACCGCTGGGACGCGAACGAGGACGCCTGGGTCGGGGAGGCCATGAGCGAGGCATCGATGGCGCTCTGCGGGTACTTCACCGATACCGAGCTGGTGCGTCAGTTCGCATTCGCCCCGGACACGGCACTGGTGACGACGAGCTTCCCCGACTACGGAGCCGAGTTCCTGTACGGCCTGTACCTCACCGAGCAGCTCGGTCCCGACTTCCTGTTCGCGCTTGTGCACGAGCCCGGCAACGGCGTCGCGGGGTTCGACACGGCCGCCTCTCCCTACGGGACCGACATGGCCACGGTCTTCTCGGACTGGGTGATCGCCAACTACCTGGACGACCCCGCGCTGGCCGACGGAGCCTGGGGATACGAGACCTACGACTTCCCGAACATGGCCGTGGACGCCTCGGCCGCGGACGGAACGCTGGAGTCGAAGACCGTGAGCGGATGGGCCGCCGACTACCTGCTGTACACGCTCGCTCCAGGAGGCGGCGACCTGGCCGTCAGGCTGGACTCGACGTCGTGGACGACGATGGGGGCGACCGTGGTATCGTTCGACTCTGCGGACGCCGGATCCGCTCCGGTGGTGACCCCGGTGAGCCTCACCTCGGCATCGACGGAGACGTCCGTGACCATCCCTGCCCTGCACGACAGGGCCACGATCGTGGTCTTTGCCCTGGCAGAGGGCTCGTATTCCTACCAGCACGCTGCCCTGTGGTGATGGATCCACCCCAACCTTGCGGACTCGTGGAGGAACGTGCCTCCCCGGACAGGGGCCTTCCCGGCTAGAAAAGCTGGCGGATGCCGAAATTGCCTTATATGATCGGTGGAAAGGATGAACGCCCGCTCCTCGCCTTCCTACTCACGTGAAGGGGATGGAAGGTACTGCAGCGGGATGATGGCACAGGCGATAGCCTTGAGCTCGTCTTCAGCATCGTGGCCGCGTCGAGACACGCTGGTGATGAGGTGCGCCGCCGGCGACGCTGCCGCGTTCGAGGAGCTCTACAGGCAGCACCGCGGAATGGTCGCGCGGCTCGCCCGGAACGTGGCAGGCCCACGCAGCGATCTCGATGACATCGTCCAGGAAGTCTTCATCCAGGTGCTCCGCTCGATCGGGTCCTTCCAGGGCGAGAGCAAGTTCACGACGTGGCTCTACCGCCTCACGGTCAACGTCACGCTGCAGTACTTGAAGGCCCGCCGGAACAGGGCCGTCCCCTACATGCAGGTCGAGGAGAGCCGCGATCTCAAGGCCGATTCCCCCTCGCCCGAGCTCGAAACCTGGGACAGGGAGAGGTGGTCCATCCTCTCGGGCATCCTCGACACCCTGCCCGAGAAGAAACGGATCGTCTTTCAGCTGCACGAGGTCGAGGGTCTGGACGCATCCGAGATCGCCCGCATCCTGCGTATACCGACCCTGACGGTCCGCACGCGGCTCTTCTATGCCCGCAAGGACGTGTACGACAGGCTGGCACGCAACCCGGATCTCCTCGCCGGGATGAGGGGCGGAGGCATCACGTGAACCGTATCCACGAGAGGAGGCGAATCTTCGCGTTCCTGGACGGCCGGCTCTCGGAGCGCGGACACCGACTGCTGATGAGCCACCTCGCAGACTGCGACGACTGCCGCTCCTACTTCGAGACCGTGCGGCTGGCGCGCCGGGCCCTGCACGGGATGGGCACCTCCGAGCCTGCCGTGGACTACGCCGTCGTGGGTGCGGCCCTGGCCAGGGCCAGCAGGCCGAAGGCCCCGGCGCCCCGGCCGTCCAGACCCGTGGCCTGGTGGCTCGGCGCGGCCGCGCTGGCGGCAGGCACGGCCGCGGTCGCGGCCCTGGTGTTCCTGCCGGGCCTCCACGGCAAGGGCCCGGCCACCGGGGAGAGGTCTCCTGCCTGGTCCGAGAGGACAGTGGTGGTCGGGCGCACACTCATGGACGAGAGGCCGGTCCCCGGCTTCTTCACGGTGCTGGGCGGGGAAACCCTGTGGCGCCGCGGCGGCCTGGGCTGGCAGGACGCCAGCATCTCGACGTCGGTGACGGACGGCACGGAGATAAGGACGCGCGAGGAAGGTCTGGCCTCGTTCCAGCTCGCTCCGCTCAGCGGGATCCGGGTGGAGCCATCCAGCCGGATCACGCTCTCCAGCATGACCAGGAAAGAGGTCCACGTCGCGCTTGCGGCCGGCCGCATCAGCATCGACATCCATGCCTCCTCCGGTCTCGAGGAGGTGCACGTGGTAACGCCCGGCGCGGACGTGCGCTCCTCCGGCGCTCTCATGTCCGTGGAGTCCCTGGGCGGGTCGACCAGGGTGTCGGTCGCGAGCGGCCGCGCCAGCGTGTCGGCCCGCTCCGGCGCCGGTTCGAGCGACCGCACCGTGGTCGAGGCCCACCAGGCCGTGACC
>CAZGVR010000121.1:0-309 GCA_964528945.1 uncultured Myxococcales bacterium | reverse complement strand
ATCCACCGCAGCAAGGGCCCCACCCCCGGTTCGGTGGACGAACTGGTGGACGGCCACCAGGCCGTGACCGTGGACGGAGAGGGACGGATCGAGGCAGGCACGGCCGACGACAGGCAAGTGGACTCTGCGGAATTCCAGCGTCTCAAGGCTGCCGACTTCAACCTGTTCGAGGACAGGCCGGCGGCGACTGCCGTGACCTTCGCCCCGTCGGACGGGACCGGGGGGGTGAGCGTGTCCATGGACGGGAAGGCCGCCGGAGCCGCCCCGCTGGCCATGCTCCTCGCCGCGCGCAAGCCCGAGGCCCTGCCC
>CAZGVR010000120.1:7767-9511 GCA_964528945.1 uncultured Myxococcales bacterium | reverse complement strand
GAGGGCCGCGGCGGCCCGGCTATGCCGCCGCCGCTGCCTATGGAAGGCCTTGCCCCCGGCGGAGGAGCCAGCCTCTGGCCCGAAGGCGGCTGCGCTATCCCGCCCGAGGGCGGGCGCGGTACCGGAGCACCGGCCCCGGGTGCGGGCGGTCCGGGCGGCGGTATCGAATCGCGAACCGGCGGGATCGACACGGATCGCCGTGAGCGGGCGTACTGCCGCATGGCCTCGTTGATGAGGTAGTCCACCGAGCATTCGAGCTCGGCAGCCATCTTCTCGTAGAGGACCCACAGGTCGTCACGGCACTGGAAGTGGCGAACCGTCTTGTGCGTTCTGTTCTGCGACATCGCCTCCAGGACCTCGCGAAGCGTGGAGCCGGGAGCGTGGAGCTCCCGACCGCGATCCGGATATTATGGCATGGTCATCCAAATGGGAAGAGGAAACGGCATCACCCGCCCAGCTTCTTGAGCGACCATGCAGCCACCGACCCGACGGTCGGGAAATCCTCGACGACCTGATCACCCTGCATGAACTTCCAGCCAGGGAGCTTGCCCTTGTCCTTCTTCAAAGCCTCGAGCCTGGACTTGTCCGACTCGTCCCCGATGATTCCCAGGGCGTAGGCCGCCAGGCCGCGCGCCATGGGCTCCTCGCTCTCGAGGAGTGGCCTCAGCTTGCCGGCCACCTTCTTGGCGTCATCCCCCTTGAGCGTGCTCCCCTCGTTGTCCTGCGTGAATCTCACGGGAACGTAGTCCCTCAAGTCCAGCCAGCTCTCCCACGGATCCGGCTCGGCCACGACCTCGGCAACGATGAATGGGATGCCCTCGGGACCGAGGAGCTTCATGAGCTCGTCGACGCCCACCCCGCGGAACTTGTCCTTGTCCGCCCCGGTCTCGTGGAGCAGCTTCGCGATCCTGGTCTTCTGCTCCTTGTCGCCCAGGAGCACGATCGCGTCGTACGCCCAGTTCCTGATCGCGACATCGCCTTCCTTGTCCTCGGCGAGCGCGAACAGGGCATCCGTGTTCTCCCTGGCCTGGAGCTTGAACTGCAGGTAGGCCATCATGGAGCCCTGCCGGGTCGTCTCGGGCATCTTGGGATCCGCGGCCAGCCCCAGGAGGAACTTGTTCACCTCGGGCCCGCCCATGCGGCCCAGGGCCACGAGGAGGGGCTCCTCCATGCGCCCTTCGTACTGCTTGATCCTGGCCCTGGCCATCTCGATCAGCTTCAGTCCTGCCTTGTGCTGGACCTCCTCGGACGCGAGCTCGTCCATCATCTCGGTCACCTTCTCGTAGACGACCGAGTCCGGGCCCAGGAGATCCACGAGCGCCTCTGCCGAGCGCGGACCGATGTCCTTGATGAGGATGTCGATGGACTTCTTGCCGATGAAGAACCGCTGGTTGAAGTCCTCCTTGCACCACTCGATCAGGAGGTCCTCGATCCTGGTCTTCGTCGCACCCGAGGAGTACGGAAGGATCAGGTGGAGGGTGTCCTTGGCATCTACCTGGCTCTGGAGAGGTGGCGAGGGAGGCTTGTTGCCCTCGTGGATCATTGTCTCGAGGAGCGGGGCCATGGCCTCGACGATCTGCGTCCTCTCCGGATCCTTCACGACCGTGAACGCCTTCGTGAGGTTCTCCCAGGACTGCGGCGAGTTCACCTCGGCGAGGGCGATGGCCGCCCTGCCGCGGATCTCCGGATCGTACCGGTCGTCGAGGAGGACGGCAGCCAGCTTGTCCGGCCCTTTCTGGGTCGT
>CAZGVR010000120.1:4321-7757 GCA_964528945.1 uncultured Myxococcales bacterium | reverse complement strand
ATGCAGCGGTCGTCAGGGCGAAAAGAATGGCAGCGCACAGACGTTCCATGGCAAACCTCCGTTCGGCGATCGCGACCCGGAATGCTGCACTCTGGTCGCAAGCCTGGCCGATGTTAGGTCCATGCCTCCAGCGCGTCAACATCCTTGAGCGGCGACACCCGGCAGTCCATGGATCCTGGCGGAGGCAGGGGCCATGGGCGCCTCTCTCCTAGAGGTGACCTTCGATGCCCACCAGCACCGAGCGTCCGGGCCCGTCCAGGCCGGATCCGTACCAGCGATGGACCTGGTTCAGGATGTTCTCGAAGGCAAGGAACAGCCTGATGGAGCCTCCCAGGGCCACTCCGCCCCTCAGCGAGAGGAGGAAGAACGGATCGTTCTCCGATGGCGCCGGAACGTAGCCCGACGGGTTCCGGTCCTGGGCGATCGCGAACCTGAGCCTGAGATCGGCCCACAGGTACTGCTTGAGGTAGCTCACCCTCAGGAAGGCGGTCCCCATCAGGGGTGGGATCCACGGCATGGGACCGCCGCTCGCGACGTGGGTACCCTCGAGCGTACCGTGGTACCAACCGAGCACCGTGCCTATCGTCATGAGGCCCAGCAGGTTCACCTGGTTCCTGAACTCGATCGAGTGGAGCCATGCCTTTCCCGAGTTCGCGTACCTGACCGCGCCAGGCAGGCCGCACCGGTCGAGGGGCTCGACGGCCAGTGGAACGACCGCACGATCGAGGATCCCGGCATCCCACTTGAAGCCGAGCTCGGCACCGAGCGCTCCTTCCGGATCCAGCCCGGGGGACGGGACCTGGGACCCGGGGCCGCACACCTCGCCGGCAACCTCGAACATGGTCGGCGGCCTGGTCCCGTAGGAGATGTTGACGACCAGGGAGGCCATGGAACCAACGGCGAAGCGGCCGCCGAGCACCCCCGAACCGCCGACGATGTCCCTGCCCGTTTCTTCCGACCCGGGATCGAGCCTGTGGTACCACAACCTCGTTCCCAGGGAGAGCTGGAGCGCGCTCGTGGCACGGATGTCGAGCAGCACGTGCGGCTCGAGCGAGTGGCCCATGGCACCGTCGGGCAGGGCCGGACGGTCGATCTCCCGGATCTGAAGGTCCGAGCCGAGGATGCTCTGCACGGTCCCGTGCGCGTCCACCATGTCGAGGTAGTAGTCCATGCCCAGGAGCAGGCTTCCCCAGGCGCCGATGGGGATCCTGCCCCATCCCGTGACGAACGACGTCGTCGATCTGACGTGTTGGATCTCCCAGGATGGATCCTCGCCGCCACCCTCTCCAGGCTGGTAGAGACGGCTGGTCGAGGGGAGCATGTGCATGCCCAGGGTCAGCTCGAGCCGTTCCAGGCCCGCTGGCGCGGCCGAGAGCCTGATGTACAGGAGGTCCGTGTCCAGGTGCGGCCACTTGAGGTATACGGGCAGGTCCCCTGCAGTGCCCAGGCCCTGGTAGGCCTCGCCCAGGCGTGACGTCCCGTAGAAGAACAGCAGGTCCCCGGTATCGCCGATGAGCTTGCGAGTGGCAAAGTGGAACGAAACGGCATCGTACCCCGTGAACGGCACGCGGTTCGCCCCGTCCTGCAGCGGACCGAGGACCGAGTACCCGAAGTCGGCGACCGTTGCCACGTCCCCGACCTGGAACTCCAGGTTGGCGTGGAGGACCTGCGAGGTGTCCGCGGATCCGTATCTGTAGAGTATCCAGGCCTCGGACCTGTACGAGACGAGCGGGTTCACCAGCGGGAGGGCAGGAACGAAGTTGACTGCTCCCCCGAGCGCGAAGGGCCCGGCAAGGACCGGCGAAGGCCCCCTGACCACCTCGATCGAATCCAGGCCGTAGGTGTCCACGAGGCCGGCGAGCAACGACGGCCCGGGAGCCGTACCCGCCCCTTCCAGGCGTATTCCGTCGAAGAGCAGCGCGACCCTCTGCCCCAGCAGCCCTCTTGCCACGGGCGATGCGGAGGCGTGCATCGGCTGGATCACGCTGAGGCCGGGCACGTCGACCAGTGCCTGGGCCACGGAGAAGGCCTGGGCCTCCTTTATGGAAGACGCGGTGATCAGGTCGGCGGCCGCTGCCGTCTCGAAGGGCGACTGCGGACGCCGGGACGTCAACGTGATGGAAGGCGGAAGCGCGACCTCCTCCTGGAAGGAGGCATCCCAGTCGATGACCGGACCCACGAGCCACGACCAGAGCTTCTTCTTGGGCTTCTTCGCTGGCTGCCCGGCAGCGGCACCAGCGGCCTGCTCGGCCGACGCATCCGCGTCGCCGAGGTGACCCGAGCCGGCAGGCTCCGCAGGGTCTCGAGAGCCTCCGGTATCGAGGTCATCGTCGAGGATCTCCTGGACGTCGGCATCGTCCCCGGCGTCCTGCGTCTCCGGACCCGGCACGTCGCCCGCCGACGCGGTCCGGGCGGCCAGCGAGAGCCAGGCCAGGAGGACCGCTGTGGACGCACGGATCACAGCTTCTTCCAGAACCTTCGGCTCAGGAGCGACGAGCCGACGAGCAGCCCGAAGGACCCGAAGCCCATGAGCGCGAAGATCCCCATCAGCAGGTAGTAGCCGCTGTGGTGGAAGTACAGGGATGTGCCCCAGAACCCCATGGTGAAGGCCGTGTACAGGGCCTGGCGGCCCAGCGAGTAGAAGAGCCTCGCACGCGTGTCGCTCCCCTTGTCGCGGATCTCGATCTCGCCCCGGCGGAGCTTGATCAGGACCCGCCGCCCCTCCTGGAGCATGGCGATGGTCGAGAACCCGACCTCCCTCAGGGAGTCGAGTATGATCGACTCCCAGTTCCTGTCCTTCCCGAGGACGAAGTCCTGCAGGTACGGATAGACCACCGATGTCGGGTTCAGGTCCGGGTCGAGATACGAAACCAGGCCCAGGAGCAGGAGGATGACCCGCTCGAGGAGGACGAAGTCCTTCGGGACCTTGAAGGACGAGGTCAGATCCCTGATCCCGATGTTCATCTTCCTCAGGTCGATCAGGCTGTCCACGCCCACCCTGGGATCGATCTTGATCTCCTTCAGGTTGAAGCTCTCGATCTTTATCTCCTCCTGGAACCGCTGGTAGAAGTACTCGATTATCCTCTCGCTGGTCTCCTCGCTGCCCATCCTGGCGATGAAGCCCATGCGTCGCATGGCCTTGAGGATCTGCTCCGGGCTGCGACGTATGAGCGCCTCCAGGAACTCCGGTATGCCCTTGCGCATCTCCGGCGAGAGCTCGGCGCACGCACCGAAGTCGAGGAAGGTGATGGTCCCGTCCTCGTGCACGAGCGGGTTCCCGGGGTGCGGATCCGCGTGGTAGATGCCGTGGTGGAAGATCTGCTGGCAGTAGGCCTCGATCACCAGGCGGGCTAGCTCGGTGCGGTTAATATTCATTTTCTCGAGCCCCCGCAGATCGCTTATCTTTACTCCATCGACGAATTCGGTCGTTAGGACA
>CAZGVR010000120.1:0-4311 GCA_964528945.1 uncultured Myxococcales bacterium | reverse complement strand
CGGGGAGCGGATCGGCGTGGTACACGCCGTCGACGAAGATCATCTGGCAGTAGGCCGTGAGCACGAGATGGGCAACCTCCCGGCGCGCGAGCCCCATCGACTTGATCGCGTCGAGATCCGTTATCTTCACGCCCTTGACGAAGGAGGTGGTCAGCACCTTCCCGGTCGAGAACTCCCTGTAGACCCGGGGGAAATGCACTGAGTTGTTTCCCTCGAAGTTCGCCGCGATCCTCTCGATGTTCTGGGCCTCGAGCGAGAAATCCAGCTCCTCGTTGATCATGTTCCGGATCTGCTCGTAGTACTCCTCGAGCCCCTGGACGGGGACGAAGATCTGCACGATACGCATGATGTTCCGGATGATCCTGAGGTCCTTGCGGACCATCTTCTCGATGGCCCAGTGCTGCACCTTGACCGCGACCTCCTCGCCGGTCTTGAGGACTGCACGGTGGACCTGCCCCAGCGACGCCGCGGCCACGGGTCGCCTGTCGAACTCCTTGAAGACCGAGAGAGGAGCCTCCCCCAGCTCGATCCTGATCCGTCTCTCGATCAGGTTGTACGGCCTTGGCGTGACCTTGTCCTGGAGGGTCTCCAGCTCGTTGCGGAAGGCCTCCGGCAGTATGTTGGTCATGATGCTGAAGAGCTGTCCGGCCTTTATGAAGAGCCCCTGGAGGGAGATGATCGCCTTCCTCACCCTGACGGCGTTGACCCTGTGGTAGGAGTCCATGCGGGCGGTCACCCACTGCGTCCCGCGGATCTTCCCCCAGGACCAGAGCCAGTAGTAGCTCAGGATGACGCGGATCGTGGTGAAGTAGGCGCGCAGGAAGCGCAGCTCTGCAGGGGTGGGCCTGGGAATCCGTGCCCGGTCCTGCTCGATGATCGTCCTGTAGTCTATCTGGATTCCCATGGTTTCTACGTCCGGCCCGTGGGCGCCTCAGTAAAATAGCATGGTTACGGAGTCCCGTTCAACTCGCTGCCGGTTCCGTGCTACAGTAGAGGGTGGTTCGGACCCTGATCGTCACGATCCGGATCCGCGGATCCCTAGGAGGTCAGAGATGTTTTCGCCAGCAGGAAGACTGTCATGGATGGCCCTCGCCTCGTCGGCCGCGTTCGTCCTCGCGTCAGGCTGCGGAGCGGGACGGGACAACAACCTGCCATGGGACGGCGTGAGCGACGCCGATGCGGACTCGGTCATACCTGCGGCAGACCACGACGGGGACACGATCAGCGACGTGGACGAGGGCCGTGTCGACGGCACGGACACGGACGGGGACACGGTCCCGGACTGGCAGGACGACGACAGCGACTCGGACGGCCTCGCCGACGCGGTCGAGGCAGGGGATTACGATTCGACGACATCCCCGCGCGACTCGGACGGCGACGGCATGCCGGACTTCCAGGATCTCGACTCGGACGGGAACGGCATCTTCGACACGGCCGAGGGAACCGTCGACACCGACGGCGACGGCCGGCAGGACTTCTCGGACACGGACAACGACGGCGACAACCTCACCGACTCGATCGAGCTCCAGGCAAGCCCGTCCAGCCCTCCTGACTCGGACGGGGACATGGTTCCCGACTACATGGACCTGGACTCGGACGGTGACGACATCTCGGACATGCACGAGCAGGCGTCGGACACCGACTCGGATCTCATCCCGGACTACAGGGATCTGGACACTGACAACGACACGATGCCGGACGCGGACGAGGCCGGGGACACCGACATCGCGACGCCACCCGTGGATTCCGACGGCGACTACGTCCCGGACTACAAGGATCCGGACAGCGACAACGACGGGCTGCCCGACAAGTGGGAGCACGAGAACGGCCTGGACCCGACCATCGGGGACTCGGACGGGGACGGCACCCCCGACCTCAGCGAGGTCGGCGCCGGCACCGACCCCCTCGATCCAGGCTCGAACCCTCACACCGAGGGCAACTTCGTGTTCGTGGAGCCCTACAACGACCCCGCGGATCCGCCCGTGCCGCCCCTGGATCCGGATCCGCTCGTGGATCACCTGGTCTTCGGCACGGACCTGCAGCAGGCCGACGTGTACTTCATGATCGACCAGAGCGGCTCCATGATGGGCGAGATCGACAACCTGCGCTCCTCGCTCCAGACCACGGTCGTGCCCGGGATCGCCGCCGAGATCCCGGACGTCTGGCTCGGGGTGGGCGCGCTGCAGGATTGCCCCTCGACCTCGTGCACGAACTCCATGGCGAACCTGCAGAACCTCACGGACAACATAGTCATGGTGCAGAACGCCCTGAACACCCTTACCTCGACGTGCGGAGGATGGGAGCCCTACACGGAGATGCTGTATGCGCTGTGCACCGGCGACGTCGCGCCGTTCGCCGGGTGGACCGGCGTCCACCCGACTTCCTGGACTTGCACCACCCCGCCGGGATCCATCGGCTGGCCGTGCTTCAGGCCGGGTGCGGTGCCAATAATCGTGCAGCTCAGCGACGAGACCTTCTCCGAGGGCATCTCGAGCTGCTCTCCCTCCAGGAACCACTCCCAGGCCATCTCGGCGATGACCTCCATCAACGCCAGGTACATCGGGGTCAACTCGGGGGACTCCGGAGCGGACATGATCCAGATCGCGAACGGCACCGGCTCGGTGGACATCGGCGGATCCCCTCTCGTGTTCACCATCTCGGCCGACGGCTCGGGCCTTGGAGCGCAGGTCGTGAACGCGGTCTCGACGCTGGCGAACCAGGTCCCGATCGAGGTCACGACCAGGCTCAGGGACGATCCGGCGGACTCCGTGGACACGGTCGCCTCCTTCATAGATCACGTCGAGCCGAGCACCGTGGGCGGATACCCCGATCCGATGGATCCCACGCGCATATGCGTGGGCGGCCTGGCCGTCGGGGACCGCTACGATCCGTTCACCGGCGTGCCGGACAGCTTCACCTCGGTGCTGCCTGGCCAGATCGTCTGCTTCGACATCTACCCGAAGCAGAACTGGACCGTGCCCGCCACGACCTCCCCCCAGACGTTCAGGTGCGAGGTCGACGTGCTGGGCGACGGCTTCACGGTCCTGGACACCCGCACGGTCTACTTCCTGGTCCCCCCCGTCATCGAGATCGACATCCCGGGCTGAAGATCCATGCACCGTCCCGAGGCAGGAGTCCCGGCGGCCGCCGTGGCCTTTCTGAGCGCAGCCCTGGTGTGCGCCGGATGCGGAATGGGTGGTGGCGGGCAGGCGGACGACGCATCCCTGGAACCGGCCATGGACGGCGATCCGGCTGATGCAGCCGAGGATCCGGATCCGGCGGACCCGGAGCAGGACGATCCCGGGGATCCCTCTTCCGACGAGATCGGAGACGCTCCGGAAGCGCCGGATCCGGAGTGCATGGGAGAGTATCCCGACCGGACCGTGGGCCTGCTCTCCAGGGAGGCCGGCGCTTTCGAGGGCTACACGCTCTTCGCTCCCATGCGTGACACGAGCACGTACCTGGTGGACATGTGCGGCAGGCTCGTGCACACCTGGACCGGGTCCTACATTCCCGGATGCTCCGTGCACCTGCTGGAGGACGGCCGGCTGCTGAGGACCGGATACGGCGAGCCAGGGGAGAACCCGGTATTCGAGAGCGGCGGGATAGGCGGTCACGTGCAGCTGGTGGACTGGGATTCGACGGTCCTCTGGGACTACTTCTACTCGGACGATGCCCACTGCCAGCACCACGACGCGAAGTACCTGCCAAGCGGGAACATCCTGCTCGTGGCATGGGAGCGCAAGACTGCCGCCGAGGCCGTGGCCGCCGGCCGCGATCCTGCGCACATCGCCGAAGGCGCGCTGTGGCCGGACACGCTCGTGGAGATAGCGCCCGAGGGAATCGACGGCGGCAACGTCGTGTGGGAGTGGCACCTCTGGGACCACCTGATCCAGGATTTCGATCCGACCAGGGACAACTTCGGCGACGTGGCGGCCCATCCGGAGCTCGCGGATCTCAACTTCGCGATCGGAGGCAAGGCCGACTGGACCCACGTGAATGCCGTGGACTACGACGAGGGTCTGGACCAGGTGCTCCTCAGCGTGCACGGCTTCAGCGAGGTCTGGGTGATCGATCACTCGACCACGACCGAGGAGGCGGCCGGCCACTTCGGCGGCGCGCGGGGCATGGGCGGTGACATCCTGTACAGGTGGGGCAACCCGGCGGCCTACCGCGCCGGCGGTCCTGGGGACAAGCAGCTATTCGGCCAGCACGATGCCCACTGGATCGCGCCCGGGCTGTCGGGCGAGGGCCACTTGCTCGTCTTCAACAACGGCCTGTTCCGCGGCTACTCGACCGTGGACGAGATCG
>CAZGVR010000119.1:988-9632 GCA_964528945.1 uncultured Myxococcales bacterium | reverse complement strand
CGTACCCACGTGAGGGTCGCCAGATCCAGGTACCAGAGGTCGGAGAGCGGACCGCTGTCGCTTTCGCCGCCCCATACGACGATCCTCGCACGGGCAAGGTCCAGGAACATCGCGGCTCCGGAGCGCCGCTCGGGCCAGGGCATGCCGCCCGCCTGATCGTCCGACTGGAGCCTCGTGTGCCTCTGCCACAAGAACCTCGTGGCGCCATCCATCTGCCTCGTGTACGGGACTCCCTTCCAGAGAGCCGAACTGAAGCCTGCGGTGCCCGATCCGCCGAATGCGAAGAGGGTGGGTATTGATCCGCCAGGACCTGGCGCCATGACCGCTGAGAATCCGGTCGTGTCCATGACGTCAGTCGGGGTCATGAAGTCGTTTCCGTAGGCGCCGGACATCCTGCCTTCCGGCAGGTCGAAGTCGAGGATCGCGATCCCCTTCACAAGGGTCGAAGGGAGGTTCTGGGAGTAGGCCCACTGGTCGTCGGGCTGGGGA
Source organism: uncultured Myxococcales bacterium (assembly GCA_964528945.1). Lineage (GTDB taxonomy): Bacteria > Myxococcota_A > Polyangia > DRWM01 > DRWM01 > CAZGVR01. Next base: position 9,143 of record CAZGVR010000119.1, on the reverse strand, counting down.
TCCGTCGCCCTCCAGACCTTAATGGCCATGGCGTGGTTGTAGGCGGCCTCGTACTCCGCAAGATGGCTGAGATCCTTCATCATGGGCCGGACCGGAACGGGGTGGCCATGATCGGGCGGAGGCTCGGGTCCCGAATCCCCACCGCAGACTGCGGATACCGCGAGAGTTTCCGCTTCGGGATACCAGCGGGCGTGCCAATTATCGTATGTCGAGGACATGCTCTGGGCGTTGAAATACATCATGACGTTGATGTCGCACTCCCAGGGGACGAAGGGGCCCGGGAGGACGCGAGGGTCGCACAGCGCAGGCTCGGCGAACCAGCTCCACGAATAGACCTTGTCCGGGTTCGCGTACCATCTGTCGTAGTCGCCTGGCCAGCAGCCCCATGCGGTGGGATCCAAGTGGCAGTCGCGTTCGATAGGACCGTATGTGCGCGAGAAAGTCGCTTGTTGAGGTCCCAGAGTACCTTCGGCCGTTTGATACAAGTAGTGGTATCCTTGCGTCGGATGGAGTGGATCGTATGTATCTGGTAATATAGTACCTCTCCGTTCGCAATTCGCAGATGCAAGGGTGCATATGCTGTAGGGAACCGGAACATTGGATCCTGAGATAGGATCCCAAGCGAAACCGCAGTCGCAGAACGCCCCGAACGTGTCCCGCTGGTAGTCGACGATGCTGCCGACCACCCCATCGAAGCCCGGCAGCGCGAACCCGAACTCGATCGGTGCGCACGGGTCGTGCCGATCGACCTCCCTCAGGTCCAAGCATGGATCCGGGTCGCACGCGTCGCCGACGAACGAGGAGCCCCACACGCCCGGCGCCGTCGGGCCGCCGACATCGCAGTTCCACTGGTCCGCGTTCGGCTGGGACGTACAGTTGTCGCATGAGTTGCCGAACCCATCTCCGTCGTCATCCGAGAAATCCGTACTGGAGACAGCCCAGCAGTTGTCGCACTCGTCCCCTCGACCATCACCATCCGTGTCTTCGTTCAGCACATTGGGTAGGCCTGGGCAGAGGTCGCATGCGTCGCCCCACCAGTTCGAATCGCTGTTCTGCTGTTCCGGGTTGTAGACTCCAGGGCAGTTGTCGCAAGCGTCCGCGAATCCATCAGCTCTGGGTCCGTCAGGAGAAACCTCGAGGCTGTCAGCCTGGTCGCAGTTGGTGATCATCGGGCAGTTGTCGCATTCGTCCCCGACACCGTCTGGTGTTGGTTCGCTATCCAGCTGTGTCGGATTGATGATCAAAGGGCAATTGTCGCAAACATCGCCGAACTCATCCCCATCAACGTTTCTTTGCAAGAAGTCGACGGTTGTAGTCCATGCGCACATCGACCTGTGGTTCACGATCGAGGCAGGGCAGTTGTCGCACGTGAAGTCGACTGACAGGCCCAGTGAGATCATGTATGCCGGATCGAACGAGTCGCACTTGAAGTCGCCATCCGGGTCGATACAGCGGGTCTCGGACGGATCGGAGGCGTCGATGGCGATCGTCGTGTCGTTCAGGCACGCATCGCACATGTTGCCGATGCCGTCGCCGTCGATGTCCTGATTGTTCTCGGCGCCCGGGTTGCTGATGAGCGGGCACCGATCGCATATCGCACATATCCTGTCGCCGGTGCCGCCCTCCGAGTCGTCGCAGGCAGGGTCGTGAACCGAGATATTGGTCTCCGGCGTTCGCGGTTCGAACGGGCATCCGTCACACGCGTCTCCCCAGTCGTCCCCGTCGAAGTTCGCCTGGTCGGGGTTGAAGTCCTGCGGGCAGTTGTCGCACCCCGGGATGTTGCAACGGCCGTCCGCGTCTGTGTCGTTGCACAACGGATCATCGAACCACATCGCGCGAGGGTCGTCCGGACAACCGTCGCAGGCGTCACCCAATCCATCACCGTCCCTGTCTGCGAGACTGGCATTCGGGAACCCGGGGCAGTTGTCGCACCCGACCAGGGTCCCCGATGAATCGGTCACGGTCTCGGGCCAGAGATCCCCGTCCAGATCCACGGCGCCCGCATCGCTCGGAGAGTACAGGCAGAAATCCGCGAGGTTCGGCGTCCCGTCGAGATCCGAGTCGGCGTCCAGCCACGTCGCGAGCCGGGAAGAAGATGTCGAAGCGTCGTAGCGATGCACGTGACCAGATATCCAGAAGTTGTCCAAACCGAAAGTTGTCGGATCCGGGCCTGGGTTGGTCCCGCATCTGACCGGGATCCACGAGTCGTTGCCGTGCGAATTCCTGATGTGAAGCTGGAGATCGCCGCCGGGCAGGAGGTCGTAGCCCAGGATTATCCATCTGTGACCCCAGGCATTTGAACCGAGCACCTGACCCAGCGCCAGGATGAGCATGTTGTACTCCTTGGCATTCGGATCGGTATCGCAATTCATCGGGTCCAGGCGATTGAATCCGTCGATGAAATAGAAATGTGGCTTGATCTTTGCCTGGTCGACTCCCAACCCGTCCCACAGGCTCCAGAGATCTATGACGTCGGAAGTGCCGTTCTGGAACACATGCGGCGTCCATGAGCCGCCCACCGGGTCGAAATCCGAATAACCACGATCGAGCAGCGGACAGACGTGCTGCCAGGGATTGTCCCAGTCCAGGTCCTGGAGGTCGTAGTCGCGCTCCTCGCAGTGGCTGGGGCAGGGACCCATCGCGTTCCAGTAGGGCAGGAACCGGGAGACGTCCGTGTCGAGCACCAGCCGAGTGTACTCCTCGTACGGTACGCCGATGGTCGTCAGGATATCCTCTGCTGTCGTGATCTCACCCCCGTCGCACTCGTTGCCCCAGAAGCCATCGCCAGGGTACCCATACCTGCCGCAGGCGGACACCATCTGCTCGGAAAGATCGATGCGTGGAGCGTAGGTTTCGCCTCTGATGTCGTACTGGGGAGTCACCGTGCAGAACTCGTCGCGCTCCTCCGGCGTCATCTCTCCATCGGCCACGCACCAGCCCCTGACGCAGCAGTCGATCATGTACTGGATCTCCCTGAGCCCGACCGCGGTGAAGAGCCAGCAGGTCCCGCACAATCCCTGGAACCGATCGAAGCCCGAGTACATGGACCAGTCGCAGGAGTCGGCCACGGTGCAGTCGTCGCTGATGCATGGGGACAGGCCCGCGCATCCCCCCGACTTCGTCAGCGGCCAGTCCTCGGGCATGCCGACCGGCAGGGCATCGAACCACTCGTAGAAGGCCGCGGTTTCTGCCGGCGTCTCACGCCGCACTTCCGCCGCTTCCGCCCTCGGGGGGGGGGGGCAATATATATACTAACGCCAGGATTGCAACGACTCCGGTTCGGATCGTGAAGTCCGGTAGCGGCCGGGTTACCCTCATGTTGTCCCTCCTTCTGCGACGGCGATCGTCGAAAGGAGACTACCACGGGCGGGTGACCCGTCAACACGCAACCATGGCATTCACTATTCCAGTGAGGCGGTTCGCAGCAGCCGGTGTGTCGCGGAGGCGCTCATGGCGGTCCTGCGCGAGTTCCGGAATGCGGGCGTCGGCAGGAGGCTCGTCCGCGACGGCCTGTCGGCGCTGCGGGGGAACGGCCACGCCATCGTCTTCGTGCACGTACGCTTCAGAAGCTGAGGAGGGGCCTTGCGCCTCCCCGCGCCACCAGTTCCCTGTCCTCGTGGCGATCCAGCAGTGACTCGGCTTTCTCGAATGCACGCACCAGGGCGTCCTCGATCACCTCCCCCTCGTGGAGCTCGGCGACCCTGAACCTCGACACCAGCGTGCAATCGGTCAGCGTCAACACGATCCTCATGACCGGGTCCGCTGCCTCCGTCCATGCCCGTGCGCCTCCATCCATGATCACGTGGCATTGCCTGATCTGCCCGTGGCGCGAGATCAGCCCTTCGGCCTCGCGCTCGATCAGCGACACGACGTCGCCTGCCAGGGGCCTGCCCTTCGCGCTTATCCACGTCCTGCTCGGCATCTTCTCTTCTCCTGTCACTTCGCAGTTCCACGTCCGGCGCGGTGTGTCACGGCGCCGGTGCCCGGCGACCATGGGATCGGTCAGGCCGGTGGTCCCTGCTTGGGTGCCAGGCTGTACGGGTGCGCCCGGGTGGGGTCTGTGGCCGTGGACGGATCGCCCCGGGCCGACGTGCCGGAGCGGGAGAGATCGGCCGCCACGGTCCGCGGTTCCAGATCGTGCTGGGAAGCGCCGGAGGGCGATGTCTCCTCCTGCCCGTCCGGATCCGTGATGCCGAGAGAACCGAAGCCCGTGGCATCGTCCACGCAGCAGGTGGACGCTTCCGACAAGTGCCTGCAGGTTGACCCGGCGATCGTGCCGTAAACTACTATCGCTGGAAGGACCGTCGCCTGAATCTCGACGGCCCTGGCGAACAGGGCGCGCAGGCCCGGTCTTGCGGCTGCTTTCATGGCTTCAGGTTCAACGTGGGGCCCCGGGGTTTATTCCGCCGGGGGGTCGAGGTGTCAGCCCTCGCCAGGGCCCTCTTCGTCGTCCTTGCCGAAGCCGCTCTTCTCGAAGAGCACGATCCTGAAGCACCACCCGGTCGTGACGAGGATGAACCCCCAGAACAGGGCCATGAAGATCCAGCCGGCCACGGTCATGAGGGTCGCTCCATGTCCCACTTCCTGGATGCGCGGCCGATGAGGATCGAGACGGCCGCGATCATGGCGACTATGAGGGCCCGCGTGGCCCAGATCCATGGCCTGTCCTCGGGCTTCACGCCCTTCATGACGAGCACGCCCCACCCCTGCTGGATCGACCATGCCGCGAGCAGCACCAGGCAGTAGACCGGCGTCACCAGCATCATCACCCAGTAGTAGAAGCGCGGCAGCCGCCTCTGCGCGCCCCTGTGCATCTCCTCCCACGCGCGCCTCATGCCGAAGACCCAGAAGAAGGCGACCGACTCGAAGAGCGCGAACAGGGCGAGGCCCAGGGTCCCGCACCAGAAGTCCATCTCGTCGAGCGTCCCGTGCCCCAGACCGAAGATGAACAGGTGGGCCGCGCCGAAGATGAAGGCCGTGACCAGGACGACCGCCTTCCTGCGCGAGATCCCGAGCTCGTCCTGCAGGAAGGTGATCGCGGGCTGGGACAGCGCGACGGACGAGGTGATGCCCGCGAAGAACAGCAGCCCGAACCAGAGCGTGCCGAAGAAGGCGCCCAGCGGGATCCTCTGGAACACGATCGGCATGGCCGCGAAGCCCAGGTTGAAGGCCCCTCCGTCGGCGATCTCGCGGGTGGCCTGCGCGCCGAAGAACGCGAACGCGACCGGTATCGCGATGGACCCTCCCAGCACGACCTCCGCCAGCTCGTTGGTCACGCTCGTGGTGAGGCCCGTCACGACCACGTCGTCCCTCTCCTTGAGGTACGAGGCGTACGTCTGTATGGCCCCGCACGCTATCGAGAGCGTGAAGAAGATCTGGCCCGCGGCCGCGAGCCACACCTTTGCGTTCCCCAGCTCGGCGAAGTCCGGGTTCCATACGAACGCGAACCCACCCTCGACCGGGTAGGGAGGCGGTGCCTCCGACAGGCCGAGCGTCGCGACGCGCACCGCGACCGCTGTCGCGAACACGAACAGGGCGGGCATGGCCACCTTGGCGAGCAGCTCTATTCCGGCCGCGATGCCGCGGTACAGCACGTAGAAGTTGAGCGCGATGGTGACGATGAAGAACGCGTAGGCCGTCCAGATGCCGTCGAAGTGCGCGTTCGCCTGGATCCCCTGGAACCCGGCCAGGAAATCTCGCATGGGTCCGGCCTCTCCGATCCCCCAGTAGCGCTGCACGCCCGAGAACCAGGCGTAGGCGAGCGTCCAGGACTCGATGTACACGTAGTAGACGGTGATCCCGAGCGGCAGCACTATGCCGAGCGATCCCAGGTACCTCGCGGGCCGCCACCACCTTATCATCTGGTGGAACATGTACGGCGTGGTCCCGTGCCCGCGCACGCCGCCCATGCGGCCCATGGCCCACTCGGCCCACATGAGCGGGATGCCGAGCAGCAGGAACGCGAGCGCGTACGGGATCATGAACGCGCCGCCGCCGTTCTTGGCGGCCTGGACCCGGAACCTCAGGAAGTTCCCGAGGCCGATGGCGTTCCCGGCAACGGCCAGGATGAGACCGATCCGCGATCCCCAGGCTTCCCGCCTCACGTCCGCCATGATCGCAGAACCGCCGGCTTCCTGCAATCTCATCCGCGTTTGTTCCACGATGGGAGGGTCATCTGGAAACTCCGCACCGCCCCGCGGCGATGCCAAGCATCGTGAGTGCCACTCCCTTGACAGATGATGACTGGTCAATCAAACTGGTCACATGACGACCATGAACGCGTCCGACTTCAAGGCCAGGTGCCTGTCGGTGCTGGACGAGGTGTCGAGGACCGGCGAGCAGATCACGATCCTCAAGCGGGGGAAGCCCGTGGCGAGGCTCGTGCCGGCTGCGGGTGCCGGGACGAAGTGGCCGCAGGAGAGGCTGAAGGGGAGCGTGGAGATCCTCGGGGACATCGTCTCCCCTGCGGTCGATCCCGGGGAGTGGGAGGCGGAGCGCTCGTGATCTGGCTCCTGGACACGCACGTGCTCCTTAGGTGGTTCGGGGACGGGGATCGCCTCTCCAGGAAGGAGAGGCGGGTCCTCGCCTCTGCCGGGCCGGAAACCCCGCTCCTCGTCTCGGACGCGAGCCTCTGGGAGATCGCGGTGCTCGTGGAGCGCGGGCGGGTCCGCCTCGCCCTCCCTCTGCGCGAGTGGCTGGAGCAGGCGACCGCGCCGCCGCTGGTGAGGCGCTGCTCCATCTCGCCCGCCGTCGCGGCCGAGACCGTGCTCCTGCCAGAGAGCGTCGGGCGCGATCCCGCTGACAGGATAATCGTGGCCACGGCGCGCGTGCACGGGGCCGCGCTCCTCACCCGCGACGAGCGGATCGCGGCGTCTGGCGCCGTGCGGATCGGCTGACCGCCGGCCGGGCGTCGACGCCCGCCGCTGCGGCAGGGTCGTCTCGAAGATGCTGTACACACCGTCTTTGTCGAGCATGGGGCCGTTTGCGATGCGGGTTGCGATCCTCCCCTTCGTGCGCTAGGTATTGCCCGGCTCGAGAGGAGGGGCGATGGCGGAGCGGCACAAGAGGGCGTGGCTGGTCCTGGGCGACGGGAGCGCATGGGAGGGGACCTCGATCGGGGCGCAGAAGGGCGCGGTCGGCGAGGTCGTGTTCACGACCGGCATGGTCGGCTACGTGGAGTCGCTCACCGACCCGTCGTACACCGGGCAGATCCTGGCGTTCACGAGCCCCATGATAGGCAACTACGGCGTGCCGCAGGGAGGCCGTCCTGGAGGAGCGGGCGGCGGGTTCGAGTCCTCGGGCGTGAAGGCCTGGGGCGTGATCGTGTCGTCCGCGCCCGTGCCGCCCTCGCACCACAGGTCCATCGGCGATCTCGGGTCGTGGCTGCGCGACGAGGGCGTGCCCGGCATCGAGGGCATCGACACTCGCGCGCTCGTGACCAGGCTCCGATCGGCAGGCACCATGCCCGGCGCCATCGTGCACGCGCCTCCCGGAAGGGCCGCCGCGGCAGGGATGCGCGACACCATGGCCGAAGACCTTGTGCCGTCCGTGTCCGTGCGGTCTCCCGTCACGTACGGCAAGGGCAAGAGGCGCGTCGCGCTCGTGGACTGCGGGTACAAGAGGTCCATCCTCTCCCGGCTCCTCGGGGAGGGGCTTTCCGTGACCGTGATGCCCTGGGACACGCCAGCGCGCGACATCGGCCGCGAGTACCATGGCGTGGTCCTCTCCAACGGCCCGGGCGACCCTGAGAGGTGCGTCCCCACGATCGCGACCGTGAAGGCCCTGATCCGGCGCGGCCTCCCGATCCTCGGCATCTGCCTCGGGAACCAGATCCTCTCGCTCGCGGCCGGCGGCCGCACGTACAAGCTACCGTTCGGCCACAGGTCGCAGAACCAGCCCTGCGTGGAGGCGGGCACGGGCCGGTGCATCGTAACCAGCCAGAACCACGGCTATGCCGTGAGCGAGGGCAGCCTGCCGCGCGGCTGGGAGCCCTGGTGGACCAACCTGAACGACGGGACCATCGAGGGCGTGCGGCACGCGCGCCTGCCCATGCGGGCCGTGCAGTTCCACCCCGAGGCCAGGCCAGGCCCCGTGGACGCGTCCCCGATCATCACCGAGTTCGCGAGGTCGCTGTGAGCGGGGTCGTGCCGCGCAG
>CAZGVR010000119.1:0-978 GCA_964528945.1 uncultured Myxococcales bacterium | reverse complement strand
GGCGACGAGGATGAGCGGCATGACGCGGGCCACCACCGCGGCCGCGCCACCGGCCTGCAGCTCGGGTCCGCCACCTTCGCGACTCGGGTCCAGCCTGCCGTTCACGTGCGCTCCTCCCCACCGGGCGTACCAGCAGAGGATACCCGTGATCGGGGGGCGATGCCAAGCTCGACGCGGCCGCTCGACGCCTGCAGCCACAGGGCCGGCGCGCCCACGAGAGGGTGCCGCGCAGGGCCGGGGAGGCCGCGAGCCCGGCCCTGCCGCGCAAGGTCGTGGTCGTGGGGTCGGGCGCCCTCAAGATCGGCGAGGCCGGGGAGTTCGACTACTCGGGCTTCCAGGCGCTGAAGGCGCTGCGCGGGGAGGGGGTCGCGACGGTCCTCGTCAACCCGAACATCGCGACCAACCAGACGAGCCACGCACTCGCGGACGAGGTATACTTCCTGCCGGCCACCCCGTCGTTCGTGGCCCGCGTGATCGAGAAGGAGCGGCCCGACGGGATCCTGCTCTCGTTCGGCGGCCAGACCGCGCTCAACTGCGGACTCAGGCTGCACGACGAGGGCGTGCTCGAACGGTTCGGGGTTCGGGTGCTGGGCACGCCGGTCGAGGCCATAAAGCGGACCGAGGAGCGGAAGCTCTTCGCCGAGTTCCTGCACGGGATCGGCGTGGACACGCCGCGCTCGGTCTCGTGCGGATCCCTGGGCGCGGCCCGAGAGGCCGCCCGCCGCGTCGGCTACCCCGTGATCCTGAGGGCCGGCTTCTCCCTGGGCGGGCAGGGCTCGGGCATCTGCAGGGACGAGGCCGCGCTCGAATCGCTCGCACGGATCGCCTTTGCCAGGAGCCCGGAGGTTCTCGTTGAAGAGAGCCTCGAGGGCTGGAAGGAGATCGAGTACGAGGTCGTGAGGGACTCGTCCGGCGCGACCATCACGGTCTGCAGCATCGAGAACCTCGATCCGCTAGGGCTCCACGCGGGCGAGTGGA
>CAZGVR010000118.1:1172-9637 GCA_964528945.1 uncultured Myxococcales bacterium | reverse complement strand
CGCCGACTCGTGGGTGAAGGGGCTCGACGACTTCGACCACGACCTCGCCTGGGAGGCCATGCTGAAGACCTCCAACGATGAGACCGAGCAGGACTTCGACGGCCTGTGCGGGTACTTCGGGCTCGGCACGCCTCCCGAGTACGTCGAGGCCGGATACGTGGGCGACGAGTGCGATCCCACGCAGGCCGCCTCCATGACCCTGGAGATAGCCTACGCCGACAGCTGCATGGCCGAGGTGGCGGCCATCACCGGCCGCACCGGAGACGAGGCGCTCTTCAGGGAGCGGGCCCTGAACTACCTGAACCAGTGGAACCCTGCGTACGGGTTCATGCAGTCGCGCGGCCGCGACGGCTCTTGGGTCGAGCCCTTCGATCCCGCGGACGACGGCGACTTCAACGGGTTCGTGGAATCCACGTCATGGATCTTCAGCTTCTTCGTGCCGCACGACGTGCCAGGGCTCATCGCGCTGTACGGCGGCGAGGATCCGTTCCTCGCGAGGCTCGACCGGTACTTCGACGAGGGCCGCCACGATCCGGGCAACGAGCCCGGGTTCCACGTCCCGTGGCTCTACAACTACGCCGGACGCCCATCCTCGGCGCAGGCGCGCGTCCGCGAGATAGTCGATGCCTCGTTCGACTCGACGCCGGGCGGCCTGCCCGGCAACGACGATGCCGGCGCCATGAGCGCGTGGCTGGTCCTGGCCGCGCTCGGCCTGTACCCGGTCTCGCCCGGCGTGCCCGAGTCCCAGATCTCCACGCCGCTCGTGCGCCCGGCCACGCTGCACCTGCACCCCTCGTACATCGAGACCGAGGGGTCGCCTGGCGACGTGTACGTGCAGTCCGCCACGCTGGACGGGATCCTGCTCGACCACCCGTACCTCACGCACGGGGAGATCTCAACGGGTGGGGTCCTGCACCTGGTCCTGGGCCCGGCTCCGTCCGACTGGGGCGCGGCGGATCCCAGCACGTGAACCTGCGGGTCGCGCTTGATCCCGCGCGCGAGGTCTGCTAGCGACTGGGGCTGATGCCGGAGCCGAAGGCCGGGCGGGGAGCCTCGGGCGCGTCGCGGGTCGCGTTCATCGACCAGGCGCGCTCGCTCGCCATCACCATGATGATCGTCGGGCATTCCCTCGATCGCTTCCTGGCCGAGCCCTGGAGATCGAGCCAGGCCTTTGACGACTACCAGTTCGTGCGCGGCATCACCTCGGCCCTGTTCCTCATGGTGTCCGGCTTCTCGTTCGTGGTCGCCTCGTTCAAGCACTGGGACGAGTACACGAGGTGGTCCCCGAAGCTCTGGGGGCGGGTGCGGCGGATCGCCCTGATCTACTTCCTGGGGTACAGCCTGCACATGTGGGCGCCCACCCTGTTCAACGCCTGGACCACATGGACGCCCGAATACTGGGTCACCTTCCTGCAGTTCGACATCCTCCAGAACATCGCCACCGGATTGCTCGTGCTGCACGCGATCGTGCTCCTGGCTCGGGACCGCGGGAGGTTCTGGATCGTGACGGCCGTGGGCTGGTTCCTTGTGATCGGGATCGGCCTGGTCACGTACAGGCCCGAGGTCGACGCGATGCTCCCGGTCGAGATCGCGGTCGCCGCCAACATGAGCCACAAGTCGATATTCCCGCTCGTGCCCTGGATGAACTTCCTCTTCATGGGTGCGACGTTCGGGTACTGGTTCTGGCAGCGGATGAGGAAGGGCGACGAGTGGAAGGTGTTCGCCGTCGGGGCGTGCGGGGGAGCCTTCCTGGTCGGGGTCGAGATCCTGATCAAGGTGATACCGTGGAAGATCTACCCCTACGCGATCCACAAGACGATAACCCCGGGCAACATCTTCGCGCGGGGCGGCCTGGCCCTCCTCGCCATATGCCTGCTGTGGCTCGTCGGGCGCTACCGGATCGTCCTCGCCAAGCTGGCGTTCATCCTGAGCAAGGACTCGCTGGCGATCTACTTCGTGCACCTCGTGCTGGTCTACGGCGGCCCGGGCTTCGGAGGGTGCTTCCTCTCCATGAGGAAGAGCATGGACCCGGCGCAGACCTGGGCCTGGATCATCTGGCTCTTCTCGTCGATGGCACTCATGGCCTGGGCGATCGGCTGGATGAGGAAGCACCGCGGCGTGGAGCTGGCCCTGATGCGCCACATCACCCTGGGCACGTTCGGGGCTTGCTTCCTGCTGGCCCCCTACCTGACCGTCGGGAACTTCCTGGTCGTGCTGGGCATCTCGGCCTGGTTCTTCGTCGGGGTCAACTGGCTGCGCAGGAGGCTGGGCGAGGAGCGCGCGATCATGGCGCCGGGCGGCGCTGATCCACCCGGACGTCCGGGCACGAGCCGGGGCTAGGGCAGGATCTCCAGCTTGACCTGCGCGTCCTTCACGAAGACGACGTTTTCTGGAACTGGCATCCTTCCGGATACTAGATTCGAGGTGCGGGGAGAGGTGGGTCATGCGGGCAGCCTGGTGGGCGTTGGCGTGGTACGAGCGGAAGGGCCATGGCCTCGGCCGCTTCCTCGTGCCGGCGCTTCTGGTGGGGCTCGTGATCGCGGGACAGCTCGTGGCGCCATGGACGGCGATCGCCGAGGACAAGAGGGAGTTCAAGTACCCGTACACATGGGTCTACAAGGCCGCGTACAGGCTTCTCAAGATCGATCTCAAGTGCCCGATAGAGGAGGCCGATCCCGAGAACGGCTTCATCATGTTCGAGTACGAGTACGAGGGCGCGAAGACGCCGGCCTCGGTGGAGATCGTGGACTTGAGCAGCGACGACGCGGGCTACTCCGTGAACGTGCGGGTCAAGATGGAGAAGCTCCCTTCGTGGGTCGAGGTCGACCTCATGGACCAGGTCGAGGCAAAGCTGAAGGGCGAGTTCGGGGACCCGCCTTCCTACAAGAAGAAGCAGGAACCCAAGCCCAAGCAGGAGCCGGCGCCGGAGGGCGATGGCGAAGGCAAGGGCGGTGGAGAAGGCAAGGACGGGGGCAAGTAGCAGGCCCGGTCCGGCAATCGCGATCGCGGGGCTGACAGGAGCGGCGGTCCTGCTATAATCCGCGCGTCATGAGCGAAACACCCATCTCGAAGAAGTTCTTCGGCACGGACGGGATCCGGGGCCGCGCCAACGAGCACCCCATGGATGGCGAGATGGCCATGAAGGTGGGCAGGGCGATCCTCGCCTGGATCAAGGAGCGGCACCCGGAGAGGCGGCGCCCGAAGGTGCTCGTGGGCAAGGACACGCGCCTGTCCTGCTACATGCTCGAGACCGCGCTCAGCTCGGGCGTGGCCTCGATGGGCGGCGAGGCGCTTCTCACCGGCCCGAGCCCGACGCCCGGCGTCTCGTTCCTCACGACGAGCATGCGGGCCGACGCCGGCGTCATGATCTCGGCGAGCCACAACCCGTTCGTGGACAACGGGATAAAGGTCTTCGGGCCCGACGGCATCAAGCTCACGGACGAGGAGGAGGCCTCCCTCGAGAGGCTGATCGAGAGGAACGGCGAGCTTGCCAGGCCGTCGCCTGATCGCATCGGCAAGATGACCAGGATCGAGGACGCCGTCGGCAGGTACATCGTCGAGCTGAAGCACTCCCTTCCCAAGGGCATGATGCTGGAGGGGCTGAGGGTGGTCGTGGACTGCGCGAACGGCGCCTCCTACCACACGGCGCCCGTGGTCCTCAACGAGCTGGGCGCCGAGGTCTTCCCGACCGGGATCGCGCCGGACGGCATCAACATCAACGCGGACTGCGGGTCCCTGCACCCGGAGGTCACGGCGGCGCTCGTGAAGAAGTTCAGGGCCGATGTCGGCATCGCCCTCGACGGCGACGCGGACAGGGTCATCGTGGTGGACGAGAAGGGAGCGACGGTGGATGGCGACGCGGTCATGGCGCTCTGCGCGACGCGGATGCTCAAGGAGGGGCGCCTCGCGAGGAACACGCTCGTCGCCACGGTCATGAGCAACATCGGCCTGGACAGGGCCATAGAGAAGGCGGGCGGAGCGGTCATCCGGTGCAACGTGGGCGACAGGTACGTCGCGGAGACCATGCTGGCCGGCGGGTACAACCTCGGCGGCGAGCAGAGCGGCCACCTGATCTTCCTGGACCATGCGCTCACCGGAGACGGCATGCTCGCGGGCCTCCAGATAATGTCGATCATGCTGGGGGAGAAGAAGCCGCTCTCGGAGCTGGCGCACGCGATATTCGAGAGGGTGCCGCAGGTGCTCGTGAACGTGAGGGTCCGCGAGCGGCGGCCGCTGGAGGACATCGCGGAGGTCGGGAGGGCGATCGACGAGGTCACGCGGGCGCTCGGAAGGGAAGGGCGGGTCGTGGTGCGCTACTCCGGCACCGAGCCCAAGGCGAGGGTCATGGTCGAGGGACCGGATCCGGATCGAATAAGGGAGCAAGCCGGCAGCATAGCCGCTGCCATCAGGGCGTCGATAGGCGAGTGAGGCGGAGGGCGGTCCATGCCCGCTAGGGGCCACGTGATCCTGTTCCTGCGCGGTGGTACTCCCGCCGCCGGGATCGTCGACGAGGGCAAGGACGCCGAGTCCAACCTCGTTGTCGTGACCGCCGAGGGTAAGCGGATACGAGTCCAGCCCGGCGAGCTCCTCGCCTCTGGTCCCTCGTCCCCTGGGCAACCGCGCGAGGCCGCGCGCGAATGGGGGCGCAGGATCGAGGCCGCTGCCGCCGGGATCCCGGTGGCCGAGATCTGGGAGATGCACGAGGGCGGCTCCGAGATGACGAGCGCCGAGGTGGTCCGGGCGTGGTTCGGCAAGGAGCCTGCCTTCGCCGATCGGAGCGCCCTCCTCTCCGCCCTCTGGAACGACCGGGTCTACTTCACCAGGCGCGGGGACAGGCTCCTTCCGGAGCCGCGCGCGAAGATCGAGGAGCGGCTGGCGCGCAACCGCGACCGTGACCGCAAGGCCGGGAGGATGCAGGCCATCGAGCAGGCCGTGAAGGCGATATCGGGAGGATCGGGCGTCCGCGAGCCGCCCGGGCTCGATCCGCAGGAGTGGTCCAGGTTCGTCCGGGCGCTGCGCGAGCTGGCGGTCCACGGCCCGGAGACCCCTGGCACGGCCGAGGCCGTGGAGATCCTCAGGTCAGCGGGCCTCAGGGTCGAGGATGCCCCCTTCGACCTCCTCGTGGGACTGGGAGAATTCGAACCGGACGAGAACCTCGATCTCCTGAGGTACGGCGTGGGTGGTGATTTCCCTGAGGCGGCGAAAGAGGAGGCGGACCGCGTCCGTGCCGCCCTCGGCGACCCCGGATCCTGGCAGGCAGGACGCGAGGAGGCCGGAGACCGGGCGGTCACGATCGACTCGGAGCGCACCGTGGAGGTCGACGACGCGCTCACCTTGAAGGTGCTGACCGAGGGATGGGAGATCGGCGTTCACATCGCGGACGTTGCCGCGCTCGTGCCCACGGGCGGTGCGATCGAGCGGGAGGCGTTCTCGAGGGGATCCACGGTCTACATGCCCGAGGGATCCATTCCGATGATGCCGGAGCGCCTGGGGCGGGACGGATTCAGCCTGGACGCCGGCGTGCCGCGTCCGGCGCTGAGCCTCGTGGCAGAGGTCCGACCCGACGGCGTCATCGGGGCGTGGAGCTTCGCCCGCACCGTCCTCACGGTCGAGCGGAGGCTCACCTACGAGCAGGCCGACGCCCTCGTGGAAGAGGGGGACCCCGTCCTCTCCCCGCTCGCTGCGGTCGGCGCTCTCCTCAAGGCAGGCAGGGTGGCGGCCGGCGCGGTCGACCTGGATCTGCCCGAGCTCGACGTATCGGTCACGGGGGAGGGCGCGGATCGCGTGATCGACGTCACCGTCTCGAGGGGCACCACGCCTTCCCACGTCCTGGTGTCAGAGTGCGCCATCCTCTACAACCGGCTCGCGGGACGGCTGCTCGCGGATCGCGGCATTGCGTGCATCATGAGGACCCAGCCTGCGCCGTCAAGCGAGATGCCCGACGTGCGTTCCGGCGGGCCGGCTGCCGAGTTCGCCGCGCGCAGGCTGCTGGCACCCTCCACGACCGGGACCCTTCGCGGCAAGCACTCCACGCTCGGCGTCGAGGACTACGCGCTCGCCACGAGCCCGATCCGGCGCTCCTTCGACCTCGTCGTGCAGCGGCAGATCTCGGCCGCGCTCGGCCAGGGCAAGGCACGGGACCTCGTGGAGGTGGACCGGATACTTCTCCAGGCCGGCCCGGCCGCTCAGAACGCGCACGCGATCGATCGCGCCAGGAACCGCTACTGGCTGCTCAGGTACCTGGACCAGAGGGTCGCCGGCCAGACCATGCGAGGCGTCGTCGTCGAGAGGATGTCCGACCGCGTGATCGTGCACCTGCCGGACTGGGCGATCGAGGCGCCGCTCAGGATGCGGGATCCGGACTCGCTCAGGAAGGGCGAGGAGATCGAGGTGCGGCTCGACCGCGCGGACGCGCGTCGCGACTTCGTGAGGATCTCGCTGGTGCGCTGACTGCAAGGAGGCACACGATGAACCGCGAGGTTGCTCTGCTGGTTTCAACGGCGATCCTCTCCTCCTCGGTCGCGTGCGGCCCGGCGGGCGGCGAGGCCGACTCGATCAGCGACACGATTGGCGGATCGGAAGGCTGGCCAGTCGCGAACGAGTGGTCCTGGAACGGAAGCTGGGCGCCGGGGGGAGGCGAGTTCCCGCTGGGCGGCCTTCTCGACGACGAGTACTTCGACGGCCACGCGGACTCGGCAGGCGATCCCACGCCGATCCTGCCGCCCGGTGCCTGGGACTGGAGCGATCCGGACGACGATCTCGCCAACTGGAGGAACTTCTCGACGAACGTCGGGTCGTTCGAGCCGCTCGTCGACTCCTCATCCAGGCAGCACGGGTGGAGGCTGGTTCCCGTGGACCCCGCGGCGTGCGACTACTCCGGCCCGGCCATGTACTTCGAGGGGTCATCGGGCGCGGACGTGCTCGACCTGGGGCCGGACGGCTCGGTCCACAGCTTCGCGGAGGGCAACCTCGCCGATGGGCCGGACGTGCTCATGTTCCGTTCCTCGTGGTCGCTCGACTTCCGCACTGGATCCAGCCTGACCGGCCACGAGAGGGACGACGATCTCGTCGTGGCCGGATGCGCGGTGAACGGGGACGGCGCCTTCGACGTGATGACCTCCACGCTCCACACGGGACCGGGCAGCGACTGGGTGTTCGTGCGGAACCTGTCCCGCGCGGCAGTGGATCTCGGCGATGGGGACGGAGGCCGCACCGACTCCGTGGATCCCTTCGACGGCGACGACCTCGTGGTGCTGGGCGGCAACACGAACGACTTCAGGGTCATGGCCGGCGCCGGCAACGACGTGGCCGTGTGGCGCGTGGACGAGAACGTGCAGACGACCACGTGGCTCGGCCCGAACTTCTTCGGCGAGGGCGGCTACGGGGATGCGCTCTGGGTGGAAGGGTCGGTGGACAGGCTCGTCATGGCAGTGCCCGACGGGACCCCGATCGCGACCTCGACCCCGACCCCGGAAGGCGCGCTGCTCGTCATGGGCACGAGCGGCGAGTACATCGACGACGACCCCACGCTCGCGGATCCGTTCGCCAGGTACTGCGTCGAGTGCGGGGTGGGCCCGGGCGGCAGGAAGACCGTGATCCTGGAATACGACTCGCTCGACGGGGCCGTCCGCACGGGCTACTTCTACGTCACCTCGTTCGAGGAGCTGCAGGTCGGCGTGGGTCCGGGCGCCGTGGTCTACTCGATCGACGACGTGCTCGGGACGGTCGCGACGCTGGCGAGTGCGGTGGCCTTCCGGCCGCCCGACCTGCCTCTCGCCTACTGCCCGTGAACCTGCGACGATCGCTCGGCGACGAGCGCCCGCGTCTCGGCGAGCAGCGCCGGCACTCCCTCGGCGCGCGGGAGCCTGGGCTCGATCCAGTCCAGGAAGCCGGTGGCAACCAGGTGCCGGTAGGCAGGCGCGTTGCTGAGCGAGTGGACCCAGGCCATCTTGAGGAGGTACAGATCGGCCATGGTGTGCACCTTCTCGTAGGACGCGGTCCTGCTCTCCAGCACCTCCGAGAGGACGTCGGATGACGCCGGACCCCCGGGCTCGAGCCTGGGGTAGATCTCCAGGAGCGTCCCGTCGGCCTCGTGATCCCGCACTATGCGGAACACGTCGAGCTTGTCGCAGTCCCGGATCATGAGGACGAAGGGCATGGACCCGGCGGGCAGGCCGGCGGGCACGAACCGCTTGTTGTGTGCCCCGACCGCGGCGATCACGATCTCGCGGGAGCCCGGCGGTAGGAGGTCCCAGGAGAACCTCTCGCCCAGGATCCCGGCCCCCGCGTCCCCGTGATCGATGGACCTCGCGTCCGAGAAGGTCCCGTACCTCCTGTACTGCGGGAATCGCGCCACGTCGTGCCGTAGTCCGATCGCCGCGGCGAGCAGCCCGTCCCGGCCAGGCCAGCCCACCCCGGCCGCGAAGTCCCCCGCGCGGGCGGCCCCACGGCCGCTGCGCACGACC
>CAZGVR010000118.1:0-1162 GCA_964528945.1 uncultured Myxococcales bacterium | reverse complement strand
GGGATGCCGGTCTCCTCCACGTGGCGGTCGAACCAGGCGCGTACCCCGTGCATGGGTCCGGTGTCCATTGGGAATCCGAGGAAAGCACCTCGGCCGGGGAATTGCAACGGGGTTCCGACGCACTATATGAGTTTCCTGAGGAGTGCAGGACGTGCTGGATCCTGAGGCGTACCAACGCGAGGAGCCGACCACGGACGAGGGCGTGGTCCTCGGCGAGGTCCAGCTCGTGCTCGCGGAGAAGAGGACGTCGCTCGCCGGCATGCGGACAGGGATCGCGGTGTTCGCGATCCCGCTCTCCGTGCTGTCGATCCTCATCGCCACCTCGCGGTTCTACGACATCGCGAGCGTGCTCTGGCTCCTCGTGCCAGTGCTGGCCGTCTGCCTGGGTCTCCTCGTGCTCGGCAGCTACCTGGTATCGAGGAACGTGCTCAAGATCCTGCGCGAGGACCGCCTCATCAACGAGATCAAGCGCAAGCACGGAAGGATCGCGCGGTTCATGGACTGAAACCTGCAGCTCGACATGCGATGGAGGCGGCTCGCAGCCGGCGCCGGCTTGCCTTTCGAGGTTCCTCTGCTACGGTTCCGAGTGGAGGTCGAGTCATGAAGTCATACGTGCTGGTGCTTGTGTCGGCGGCCACGGCCCTAATGGCGAGCGGGTGCGGCGGTGTGCCCAGGATGGAGCCCGGCGACACCGGAACCGACTCGCCGATCGATACGCCGGTCGACGGGGTGGTCGACGGCACGGATCCGGATTCGGCGGTCGATGCCGACGCCGGAGACGACGGCGATCCCGAGCTGCCGCCCGCCGACTGCTCGTCCAACGCCGATTGCGTCCCGTACGAGGACGGGAACCCGTGCAACGGGACGCTCGTCTGCAACGAATACACCGGCCTGTGCGAGGTCGATCCCACCACGGTCGTGAGCTGCCCGCCATCGGTCTCGGTGTGCGATCGGCGCGTGTGCAACCCGGATTCCGGCGTCTGCGAGCACGTGCTCGCGGAGGCGGGCACGCCCGGCGCCGGCCGTTCTACCGGCTGCCATTTACATTTTGGAGTCAGCGGCGCTCCCAACCCGTTTGCCCGCTAAGTAAATTAAAAATCCAGGAAGGCCTCCTGGATTTTTAATTTTAAACACCCGATGTTGAATAACATCGGGTGTTAAC
>CAZGVR010000117.1:2519-9689 GCA_964528945.1 uncultured Myxococcales bacterium | reverse complement strand
CGGAGTGCGAGGGCGACGGCGACTGCGGGGGCGGCGGGGTCTGCGTGGACGACACTGCAGGCATCGGCTGGTACGTGTGCTCCGGCGGCCTTGGCGACAACTGCGCGGACGCGACGGACTGCGGCTCTGGCTTCTGCTACAACACGCCTGGACCCGGCCCGAACGTCTGCTCCGAGTGCTCGATCGATACGGACTGCCCTGGCACGCAGGTCTGCGACATGGGGTGGGGCGACGAGTGGGCCGTGTGCGTGGGATCCGCCATGCTCGGCGACGCGTGCACGACCGGCCTCGATTGCGAGTCGGGCATCTGCAACACGGACGTGTGCTCCGAGTGCCTGGTCGACGGAGACTGCGGCGCGGGCGGTGCGTGCGTGGACGACACGGCGGGATTGGGCTGGTTCGTGTGCAGCGGGGGGCTTGGCGACAACTGCGCCGCGGGCACGGACTGCAGCTCGGGCTTCTGCTACGATCAGCCCGGTCCCGGCCCCATGGTCTGCTCCGAATGCGAGATCGACGCCGACTGCGGCGGTGGCACCTGCCAGTGGAGCTGGCCAGACGGCTACGCCGTCTGCGTTTGATCCCCCGACCATTCCCTGCGCTGGCCTTTTCCGGCCTTTTCCGGATTGAAAGCCGATTCGTGGCCTGTTAAGGTCACACTCAAAACCGGGAACGCAAGGGAGGGATTCGCTTGTCCAAATACGCAGCCTCGATCCTGCTCCTCACCGCGATCCTGTCCGGAGGCCATGCCTCGGCGGCAGGCCCCGGCGACAAGGGGGAGGAGACATACCGCGAGCTTTCAAGCATGGCCCGCTCGGGCGGCGAGGGGACCGTGCTCTTCGATCGCCTGGCCGAGGCCGCCAGGGTCATCGACTGGGCCGGGACTCCCGAATCCACGTTCACCGGCCACCTCCGGTTCCTCGAGAAGCCCGGCGAAGGCCTCCCCGGCGCGCGGGGAGGGATCTTCCTGGTCCGAGAGTCCGCTGGAGCCGTCCACGTGGTGGCAGTGCCGGAAGCGAAGGACGCGGCCTACGCCGGTTTGGACGGGAAGGTGGGCAACAAGATGACCTTCAGGGTCGCCAGCACCGCGGTCGAGGTGGAAGGCAGGAAGTTCGGGTTCGTCAAGCTCCTCGCGCCGCCCGAGAGGCTGATGCTGGATCGGCTCTTCTACGTGGCGATAGTCATACTCCTCTTCCTCACCATGGTGGGAATGGGCTTGACGCTCACAGGAGCGGACTTCGCGCTCGTCGTGCGCAAGCCGCTCGGCATGATCGTGGGACCGATCTGCCAGTTCGTGCTCCTCCCGCTGCTCGCCATGGGCATAGGAAAGCTGGCCGGCTACTACGAGACGTACCCCTTCATCTACATGGGCCTGATCCTGATCGCCGCGACCCCGGGCGGTGTCACCTCCAACTTGCTCACGTACTTCGGCAAGGGCGACGTGGCCCTGTCCGTTTCGCTCACCGCCGTGTGCACTGTCCTCGCGCTCGTGGTCACGCCGCTGCTCCTCACGATCTACGGGTCGAACATCCCGGACTTCGAGATCCCGGTGAAGGACGTGTTCGTCCAGATGCTCGTGCTCGTGATCGTGCCGCTGGGCGTGGGCATGCTCGTGAGGTGGAAGGCCGAGCGCATCGCCAAGAAGGCCGAGAAGATCTTCGCAGGCATAGGCGTGTTCGCGCTGCTGTTCCTGGTCGTGGTCGCGATACTCGGCAACCTCGACAAGTTCGCGGACACGGCGCGCTATGGATTCAAGTTCTACTCGATCATCCTCCTTCTCACGGTCTCGGGCATGATCGGGTCGGCGCTGCTCGCCAAGGTCGCCCGGATCGGCAACTACCAGGCGCGGACCATCGCCATCGAGTGCGGCATCCGCAACGCCTCGCTCGCCATGACCGTCGCGCTCCTGATCCAGGACCGCATGGGCGACTTCTACTCGTCCATGTTCTTCACCTCCGGCATCTACGGCCTGTGGATGTACGCGGCAGGCGTGGCCGCCATATTCCTGTTCCCCAGGGTCCTCCCGGTTGCGCCAGGCAAGGGCAAGGATGGCGGGGCCGCGGCCGCCGGATCGGCCTGAGCCGAATCCGGGCGCGGGAGGTGGTCGCATGAGGAATGCGTCGAGGCTGCTCGGGTCGCTGGCCCTGCTCCTGGCAGTCGCGGGCGAGGCGCTCGGTGCGGACGGCGCCGGCACGACCGTGGGAGTGACGGATCTCCTCGTTGGGCGCGTGAACCCCCTTGGCGTGAAGGACGACCTGGCCTTGAACCTGAGGACCAGGCTGCTCCACGACGACCGCCCGATCCTGAAGGACGCCTACGCCGGCTGGAACCTGCTCCTCTCCATCAAGCCCACGGCCGTGCAGCTCGGGTTCGGGGCCGACCTTCAGCCGCTCTCCATCCTCAAGCTGTCGGCGTCGGTCGAGTGGGTCCGGTACTTCACGGCCTTCGACAACCTGCTCTCGTTCGAGAGCCCGAGGGCGGCCCACTCCGACGGGGACAGGGAGAGCCTGGGCGAGTCGGGCGAGAACTATGCGACCAGCGCGGTCTACATCTCGCTCGGTGTGCTCCTCCAGGCGAAGCTGGGCCCGGTCGCCGTGCGCAACGATCTGAAGGCCACCTGGGTCGAGGCCGCGCTCGAGCCGGGCGACGGGGTCTTCTACGAGATCGAGTGGGACATGGTCGTGGAGGACGGTGGCTGGGTTCTCGTCGACAACGCGGACGTCGTGTACATGGCGGACTTTGGGCTGCTGGCAGGCGTGCGCTACAGCCTCTCCCATGCAGTCTACTCCCGGAAGGCCTTCCTGCCCGGGGGGCCGACCGGCAACCCCAACACGCCGATCCACAGGCTGGGGCCCGTGCTCGGCTACACATTCAAGGTGAAGAACGACCGCGTGCAGAAGCCCACGATACTGCTGGTCGCGGGCTGGTACCTGAAGCACCGCTACCGGGCAGGCCAGGACGTGAGCCAGGCCCTGCCATGCATCGTCCTCGCCTTCTCGATCTCGGGCCGGCTCTTTCCCTGACCGCCGGACGGGTTGCCTGCAGCGCCCGCGGTGGCATATTCTTTCCCCAACCACGGAGGGAACGATGAGGTCGACGGCAATCATCCTCGCGATCCTGATGGCAGGCTGCGGAGGCAAGGGGGGTGGCGGGGACGACGCGGACGCGGACGAGCAGGAGGACGCGCTCGACACGGCCGACGGCGCAGGCGACGCGGACGCATCCGACGGCGCGGATGCGGACGCGGACGTGCCCGAGTTCGTGCCCGTGTGCAACGCCGGGACCTCGTGGGTGCCGGGCTTCCGGGTCTTCCGCGACGGGACGGCGGAATGGGGCCTGCTCGGCGTGGACGGGCAGAGGATAAGCGTCACGGACTTGGACGGCGACGGGTGGGCCGACGTCATGATCAGGAACGGTTCGGGCCCGGACGACTTCCTGGCCGACGGCGGGCGGAGGCGCTGGCTGCTGAGGAACACCGGGGCGAAGTCGTTCGTGGACGTGACCGAGGAATCCGGCCTGCTCGCGGGGCGGACGGACACCTCGCCGGAGTTCGGCAGGCCAGCGGAGATCTGGATATCAGGCGACGTGGACAACGACGGCGATCTCGACGTGTACACGGCGAACCAGCGCACGACCTCGGACGTCGAGACCTCGGAGCTCATGCTCAACGACGGCACAGGCCACTTCACGCTCGGGCCGGAGGCCTCGGCGGCACGGTTCGAGAGCCAGCAGAGCGTTCCCGTCGGATCGACCTTCGTGGACTTCGATCGCGACGGCCTCCTCGACCTCTGGGTCGTGCACAACGCCGTCAGCTACAACCCCATGCAGGATCGCCTGCTGCTCGGGGACGGGACCGGCGGATTCACGGACGTGACCGTGGAGCGCGGGCTCGAGACCCTGGCCTGGACCTCGGTGGACGCGCTCAACGACGGCCTGGCGCACAGCTGGGGATGGTCGTCGCTCGCGTGCGACCTGAACGGCGACGGGCTGGACGAGCTCCTCGCCAGCTCCTACGGACGCGCGCCCAACCACCTCTGGCGCGCCACCGACGAGGGCGGGACCGTGCGCTTCGTGAACGAGTCGGTCGCGTCGGGCTACGCATACGACGGCAACCAGGAGTGGTGGAACGATCTCAACGCCCAGTGCTACTGCGAGGACAACCCCACCGAGCCGGAGTGCGACCTTGCCCCCACGCCTGCCGACTACTCGATCTGTACGGCCCTGTTCGCAGGGTTCGGCGGGATGTACCGCTGGGACCATGACAGCGGGCGCGAGCCGTACAACCTGGGAGGCAATTCGGGCGGCACCATGTGCGGCGACGTGAACAACGACGGCCTCATGGACCTCCTGACGACCGAGATCGTGCACTGGGACGTGGGCCCGGCCTCGGATCCCGCGGAGCTCATGATCAACGCGGGCGATCCCCTGGTCCGGTTCGATCGCCCGGGCAACGCCACGACCGGGATCGTGAGGCAGGATCTGGTCACTGACTGGAACCACGGCGACATGTCGGGCGCGATCTTCGACTTCGACAACGACGGCTGGCCGGACGTGTACCTGGGGGATTCGGACTATCCGGGAAGCAGGGCCATACTCTTCCACCAGGGCGCGCCGCTCGAGTTCGAGCTCATGGAAGTGGCCGACTACTTCCAGCACTTCAGGGCACACGGGATCGCGGTCGCGGACTTCGACCGCGACGGCGACCTCGACGTCCTGGTCGGCCACTCGCTCATGCGCTGCGGGGACTACCCCCGCTCGTGGGAGTGCAGCGCGACTCCACAGGTGCGGTTCTTCGAGAACGTCATGGGCGAGGAGGGCAGCAACTGGATCCAGCTCCGGCTCGTGGGCGGCGCCGGGTCGAATCGTGCGGCGATCGGCGCGCTCGTGTCCGTGACCGCTGGCGGGCTCACGCAGACGCAGGAGGTCGGAGGCGGCCACGGCCAGGGCGGGACGCAGAACGACCTCGTCCTCCACTTCGGGCTGGGAACGGCATGCTCGGCCGACGTCTCGATCCGGTGGCCCGACGCGGCCGGAACGACCCAGGACTTCACCGTGGAGTCCAGCGCCCGGTTCCTCGTGGGGCAGGGCGATGCGCCGGTTGCCGAGATCTAGCCCGGAGGCGCGTAGGGGTTCTCCTCGTCGATCTTCCCGGCAGCGCCGGGCACCGAGTAGGGATTGTCCACGTCGATCGGCTTGACCGCCGGATCCACGTAGGGGTTGGTCTCGTCGATCATGCCCGCCAGGCATGGGAAGGGATGGAGCACGGTAGTGAGCTTCCCGGGATCCCCGTACGGATTGACCATGTCTATGGTCTTCGCGTCCTTCTTGCCGCCCGCGTTCTTCTCCAGGCACTTACCGGCCTGCTTCGAGCTCTTCGCTGCCTGGGGCGGCGCATCGGCGTGGGCCGGCTCTGGCTCCGGCTTTGGTCCGGGGGCGCTCCCGGGCTTGGGCACGACCGGCGGCTTCTTCCCCTTGGGCAGCAGCTTGGGCTCGGGCAGCGGCTTGTACGGCTTGTTCCACTTCTTGAGCCCGGCCACTATGGAGGCCTTGGCATCCGGATCCTCGACGTCGGCCAGGAGATCGATGAGAGCGTCGTAGGAGGCGTCGACGTGCATCTCGCCGAGCGCCTCGATGGCCGCGATCGCGACCAGGGGATCCTCGCCCCTCGCGGCCCTCGCCAGCGCCTTGGCCGCCGAGGCGTGGGCGATCCTGCCGAGGGCCGCGACAGCCATGATCCTGACGCTCAGCGACTCGTCGCCGAGCGCGGCCTCGAGGAACGGCACGGCGTAGACCGCCGGCACGTCCCCGAGCACGCCTGCCGCCCCCACCTTCTCCCACTCGGATCCGGTGACGAGCGTCTCTCCCGCCTGCACCACGACCTCGTAGGTTGTGTCGTCGCCCGTGGCCGGTGTAGCGGCCACGACGGCCGAAAGGAGCAGGGCCGCGCCCACGTCCGCCCTTCCCCCACCGGTGAAGTTGTTCCGGCGGGATGCGCATAGTATATAGGGCCGTCGCGTGCATGTGAACAAGGAGGCCTTGCATGAAGATCGAGACCGTGAGGCTGACGATCCCCGAGGGGGCGAACCTGGTCCTCGGCCAGAGCCACTTCATAAAGACCGTCGAGGATCTGTTCGAGGCCATGGTGAACACCGTGCCCGGGGCGAAGTTCGCGATTGCCTTCTGCGAGTCATCGGGCCCGTGCCTGGTCAGGGTGGAGGCGAACGACGAGGGCTTGCGCAAGGCAGCCGTCGAGAACGCGCTCGCGATCGGCGCGGGCCACTCGTTCGTGGTGCTGATGAGGCAGGCCTTTCCCATCAACGTGCTCGGCAGGATCGGGGACGTGCCCGAGGTCTGCTCGATCTGGTGCGCGACCGCGAACCCGGTCGAGGTCGTGGTGGCGCAGACCGACCAGGGCCGAGGCATCCTCGGCGTGGTGGACGGATCCTCGCCCG
This sequence comes from uncultured Myxococcales bacterium, assembly GCA_964528945.1. GTDB lineage: Bacteria > Myxococcota_A > Polyangia > DRWM01 > DRWM01 > CAZGVR01. The sequence goes on along the minus strand of CAZGVR010000117.1, from coordinate 3,240 downwards.
CAGGCGTCGAGACGCCCGAGGACGTGTCGCAGCGCAGGGGATTCCTCAGGAAGATCGGCTACAAGCTCTGAGGCTGGCTCAGTGTCCCGGCGCCAGGTGCGATGAGGCCGCCCCACCGCCCGCGAGGATGACGAGTTCCATGATCCCCCACCCGGCGGCGAAGCACACCGGCAGCGTGAAGACCCACGCTAGCAGGATCTTGCCGGCGATCCCCCACCTGACCGCAGACAGCCTCTTGGTGGCGCCGACGCCCATGATGGAAGTCGATATCACGTGCGTCGTGGACACGGGCAGGCCGAAGTGGCTGGAGAGCAGGATGATGAAGGAGGACGATGTCTCTGCCGCGAACCCGTGGATCGGCTCGAGCTTGAGCATGCCCACGCCGAGCGTCTTGATGACCCGCCACCCGCCCATGGCCGTGCCCACGCCCATGGCGAGAGCGCACGTGAGGATGACCCACCACGGGACCTTGAGAGTGTCTATATAGCCGCCGCTTACCAGCGCCAGCGTGATGATGCCCATGGCCTTCTGCGCGTCGTTCGACCCGTGGCTGAACGCCATGAAGGCCGACGAAACGAGCTGCAGCTTCCCGAAGACCCTGTTCAGCCCGCCGGGAGAATGGTGCCCGAAGACGAAGAGGATGAGCTTCATGAACGCATAGCCGAGCAGCAACCCCAGGACCGGCGAAACGAGGAGAGATATGAAGATGGTCTGGATTCCC